>DAIPLH010000433.1:0-2787 GCA_036769325.1 Bacteroidota bacterium | reverse complement strand
GATAGCCCTTCGTGGTCACGACAACACCGACCGAAAACGGTTCGAGAAGTGAAAAAGGCGTCCCGGCGCCGTTCAGAAGAACTCCTGCCGTACTGGTAATGGCATTGGTCGATGTTCGCCCGGTGGTTTTACCACCTTCATACCCAAGGGTTGTCGGCAACAGCGTGCGGGAATTTTCGAGGGAGCCAAAAATGTAGTTGAATGAGGCTCCCGCGGCAATGAATGGAAACGGCGAGAGTGAAACTCCGATCTGGCCTCTGCCGAGTCCGCCGCTTCCCTCATGGTTCAGGAGGTAATCCATTCCACCCTGCGACCCTGACGTAAACACATCATAGTCCTTGTTGCTGTAGGGCTTCATCGAGCCGACAATCACGATTCCAAATCTTTGAGAGATGGGAACAGCGAGCGAAGCCCCGGAAAAGTTCGTCAGGGAAAGGGTAAGGGACTTCGTTCCGTCGGTTGTGTGAAATGATTCATGAAGCAGGCTCGCATCAAGCTTTGTCTCCGTAATTCTTGCCCAGGATGCAGGAGCATTGACGTTGACCGAGAGCCCGTCAGAGATGCCGATCCCCGTATATCCCATGGCATTTGAACGCGGATCGCCAGCGAGGCGGAGGTCGCCTATTCCAAAAATTGTATAGTTTGAACCACCTTCTGCGAGAGTCAACGGATGAATGGTCATGGTCACGAGCATGAGGAGGAGAGTTCTTCTGATCACCGTCGACGCTCCACGGTGTAGGTGACGAGAACCTTCGGTCTCAGAGCAGGGTTGGATTCAGCAGGCCCGTAGAAGACATACTGATCCAGTTGACTGAATTCATTCAGGGAACTCGCCCGGATCAGCAGCCCGTTGTTGATGCCATTGACCCATAGTTGCACTCCGTGCCGGATTTCGTAAAGGACCAGGCCTGACGCTCCCGGCTTTCCAACAGCGCCAACCGACTCAAACTTGGTTGTGTCCGTCAGGCTTGTCCGGACATGGACAGCTTGCAGCGTGTCGCCGGAAAGCTTGCTGACCTTGCTTGCCGTCGGGTCGAGTTGAAGCAGGAGATCTGCCTTATTCACAATGGCGCCCTCAGGGACGGGCGAGGCGTCGAAAAGCAGAGTGGAACGATAGACTACGCCGGCCTGAACATAGATCCGTCCAGGATCCGTTATAAGGTTGTCGACATTCCCAAGGAATGTATCGTTGCCGATATTGTAGACTGTTGTATCTGTGAAGGTACCGGCATTGTTGCGGGCGATGACTGTGAGCGTTGGTACATATTGTATCGAGTCGGTTCCGAATGCGATGAACCCTTGCGCAACCGTCGATGAGGTGTTGGGGAGAAGCACCAGGCCATAGGAGGTAAACGTCGACGGTTGGAGCCATTCGCGGACAAGCGCAGTATCGAGGTCGAACGAAACGTATCCTGTGTCTGCATTGACCGGACCGGAATAAGTGCCCCGCATTACGCCATCCTCATAAAAGCCGGAAGCGGAGAGTGAGTCCCAGGTGAGAGTAACCGAGCTCCAGGCGCGCAGGATCTTGTATGCGTTGAAGCTCAGTGTCCCCGTTGAGTCGCCGAACCTTGTGGCAGCCCTCAGTCTGAGGACAGCAGACACAACCTCCATCGTATCGCGCTGGACAAAGCCGGAGGTGAACTGCATCGCCATCCGGGCTTCGATCCCGTCGCTCAGGCCGAGCATGTTATAAACACCGTTCATGGGAACATACTGTCGAAAGGACGTTCCTGAAAGGGACTCGAGGGTGTCTACAATCACTTCGATGTCGACATCGGTGAATTTCGTGTCGAGAGCATTCAGGATATTGGGATCGTCGCTGCAGGAAACAAGGGCCGCGAGGAACAGGAGTGACGACAGACAACAACGACGCAATTGTTTCGCCATTATCAATCAGGTTCCCGCACGCTCAACGACAAACCTCACCGCTTCGGTAATTGATGGGACGATAGCATCCGGAGTAACATTGTTTCTGGCCGCCATCTCATGAGATTTTCTGCCATAGCCCGTGAGAACGAGGATGGTGGTTGCATCCACCGCTATACCCGCACTGATGTCATCCAGCTTGTCGCCAATGACGAATGACCGTGAGAGGTCTATGTTGAACTCGCGTTCAGCCATCCTCAGCATTCCGGGCTTTGGTTTTCTGCATTCACAGTCGATCCGGTACGGGGGGATTCCTTCGGTTGCATGATGCGGACAATAATAGATACGGTCAAGGCGGGCTCCTGCTTCGAGAAGCTGCATTTCGAGAGCAGAATGGATTCCGGCCAGATCGGCCTCGCTGAAAAACCCCCTCGCAATGCCCGATTGGTTTGAGATGACACAGGTGACTACCCCGAGCTCGTTCAGGGTTTTGACAGCGTCTGCCGCACCCTCGACGAGACGCAGGTCCTCGGGCCGCTTGACGAAATCCCTCTCCTCATTGAGCGTTCCATCCCTGTCAATAAACACGCCTATCCTTCCTTCACTCAATAATTCTCTATCGCCTCAGGCGACACTCCACATGATAATCAGGAGGGAAAAAAGACCACTGGATCTGCCCGAAGGCAGCGTCGAACGTTGCGTTGGTGAGATGGGTTCCGTGATTGATGCTCTGGCAAAAATGGTCGAAAAGACTGTCAAAATCTAACACAATTGCGATTGACAATCAACCATCGTGTCCTGAGTCACCCTCATGAACCAATGGATCAAAATTCCTTGACATTGTTTGGGCCAATTTCTATATTGTAATCCAATTCTCTTTTGTGAACCTGGAGTTCGGCCTATAGGATCTGTTCGATA
>DAIPLH010000432.1:0-2803 GCA_036769325.1 Bacteroidota bacterium | reverse complement strand
CCATTGCATCGAACGGCTACAGGCGCTCTCTGAGTGTTGCAGAGAGAAGAAAACTACAGAAGCAATCCTTAGAAAACAATTAATGCAGTCTTAGAAATTACTTAGGATTGAAAGGTGAGTGTAAACGTTGTTCCGACGGTGGGTTCACTCTGGACGGAAATCTGAATCTTTTGCAGCTCGGTCAATCGCTTGACTATGGACAGGCCGAGACCGAATCCTGAGACATGAGAAGAGCGTGAGGAATCGGCACGATAGAACCGATCGAATATCCGTTTCTGTTCTTCGTTGCTCATACCAATTCCGGTATCGATGATTGAGAGAGCGGTCGTTCCAATATCTCGCTTCAACTCAATCTCAATGGAACTGCGGGTGGGAGAGTACTTGATGGCGTTTGAGAGGATGTTTTCAAGGATGCGATCGGTCATTGGACCGTCGGCTTTCACTATAAGCCCATCCCGCGCCGAAAAAGCCACATGCACGCCCCTTGAAACCAAGAGAGGTTCAAGCCGTTGGAGAACTACAGAGAGCCGTTCCGACAGGTCCACCGGCCCCAGTGTGGGTTTCAGGACGCCGCTGTCTGCGCGGGCGATCATCAACAGCTGGTCCACCATTCTTGTGATGCCGTCGATTTCCTGTAAACAGGCGGCAATCCTGCTTGTGTAGTGTTCGGCTGTCCTCGGCCTACGAATCAAAACGTCCAGCGTACCCCGCAGGGAAGCAAGAGGAGTAAGGAGTTCGTGGGATACATCTTGCGTGAACTGCTGTTCCCGCGTCAGGGCTGATTGGCATCGATCGAGCAATCCGTTCAGGGTCGATGCGAAGCGGTGCAGCTCATCCTTCACCGGGGGAAGCGCAATACGTTCCCCCAGATCGTGTTCGGTAATCCGCTCTGCAGTCGAAATGACACGGCTGACTGGCGCGACGATTTTGCCGGCAATGAATCTGCTGACAGCGAAAAGGGCAGTCAGAATGATAGGATAGGAAACAAGCAACACGAGTTGGAGCTCTTCCATAACCGTCTCGGCTCCTTCACTCGGCATTGCCACCAAGAGTGATCCAACCGGCGCCTTGTTTGGGGCAACGATTGGCACCTGCACCAGCCTAATGCGAAACCCCGAAAGAACGTCATTGAAATAAACGGAGTCGTCGGAAAATGGTCTTGAAGGAAGGGTATTTTCCCTTAAGTTCCCCGACTTCCTCACGACATGGCTTCCCAAATCCACCACCTGTTTGAACATTGGGTTTACGTCCGTTTCGTCAACATCACCCTCCCTCCAATTTTCCGTATGCACAATTGCCAGGCTGTCATCCAGAATGGCAAAATTGTTCCAGACATCGTGGACTTTTGTAATGAGCTCATCATCCAGATGATCATAGTTGGCCTGATGGACTACGACGTAGATAATTGCAAACGCGAGTCCGACGAAGGCGGCAGCAATGATCGCGAACCAAAGCGCTATCCTGGTCCGGAGGTTCCAAATCATTGTCCGGAAGTTCCAAATCATCGTCCGGAGGCTCCAATTCCTTGTCCGAAGGCTCCAATTCATTCGTCGTCCTTTGCGATGAAGCCGACTCCACGGATAGTGTGAATGCAGGGCCCTCCAACGCCAAGTTTCTTTCGCAAGTAATTTATATACACATCGATCACCGACGTATTATCATGGTAGTTGATCCCCCACACGTGATCGAGGATACGTGTGCGCGTGCATACCTTTCCTCGATTTTGCATGAGGAACTCCAATAGGGAGAACTCCCTCGGCGTCAGGTTAATGCTCTGTTCGTGTATGGTCACCTGACGGGTCTCTGGATTCAGCACAATGGGCCCCAGCGTGAGAACGGTTGGCTCTCCAGACTTCTGGCGCAACTGCACTTTGATGCGCGCAAGCAGTTCGTCAAAAGCGAACGGTTTCTTAACGAAGTCATTCGCTCCGACCTTCAGACCGAACACTGTCTCGTCCACTGAGTCCTTGACGGTCAAAAAGATCACGGGCGTCGAGGCGTTTTCCTTTCGGAATCGCCTGCAGAGTTCGATGCCGCTGATGCCCGGAAGCATCCAATCGAGCAATAAAAGGTCGTACTGATTAGAAAGAGCCTTCTCCAGTCCGGCATTACCGTTGGTCGCCAGATCCACCGCATATCCTTCCTCTGTTAGGCCCTCACTGAGAAAACGGGCGATACCAGATTCATCCTCAACAACAAGAATCCTCATAAATGACATTCCATTGCAGGCTAATGAGGAAGAACAACGTCGGGAATGAATATCTGCTGGACTCGGTTCATTTGTTGTTTCCCGACATGCCAATCGTAGTTTTCATGGTTAATTGCTCCTAATCAGGGCTCAACTCGGCTTTGCCGGAAGTCTCCTAACAAGTTCCTCAAGTTTTACCGGAAATCACGGTCAACTCGAGTTCAGTTCGGATTTTCAAATGCGGTCCTCGATGGGTAGAGTATACCCATGCAGACTAAGAAGCATACCAACAATGGCATGGAATGGAATCGATCGAAAGGATGAAAGAGTAGCTAATTACTTTTCGAGGTACACATCCGGTGGCGCGATGTTGACAATGAACGGAGGGAGATCCAGGTCAGGAGTAGCGATGCCTCTCACGTCAAAGATGGAAGGTCAAGGACATGAGCTCTCCATGTTGTTTACTTCATAAGTATCATCCGCTTGGTCTGGGCAAAGTCACCGGTTATCAGTCGGTATATGTAGATCCCGCTCGAGACAGTCGATCCATTGTCATTCACTCCATCCCAGACTGCTTCATGATAACCTTCAGTTTGGTAAGCCTCAACAATTGTC
>DAIPLH010000080.1:4913-10034 GCA_036769325.1 Bacteroidota bacterium | reverse complement strand
AATCTCAAATACCTTGGTCATGAAGAGCTTGTACGCTGCTTTGTGCGCCGCCTCATCACCGGCAATCACACCGCAGATCCTGTGCAGCGTTTCCTCCCCCTGTTTCTTTGCGAGGGTTGCGACGTTTCTGTGGGAAATCTTGGTAGCGCGCTCCTGGAATGAAGTATAGATGAATCCAAGATATGGGTCATTCTCCGTCCTCGGATCGAAGCCGTTACGAATGAGATTCTGCACCGTTACTTCCACAGAACGCATGTTCACTCTACCCGTGAGATACAGGTACCGGTTCAGAAGATCTCCGTGACGGTTCTCTTCAGCAGTCCACCCGCGGCTCCACTTTGCCCATGGTGTTTCACTCATGCCTGTTTTGTCGGACAGCCCGTTCAACTGATTGAGCCATGTCTGGTACGTAGGCAACGCCTCTTCAGTAATCATGTCCCCTACGAGAACGATAAGAAGGTCGGGGGACAGGCCGCTGCCTTGCTCGCGGAGAGCGCGGTGCTGATCCGCAAAATCATCATTCATCGGATCGGGCAGGAAATCGCTTGGCTGCCAACATTCATTGACAGGACGGAGGAGAGTGGGGAGCCGTTCTGCAACGAATCCTTCAATGCTCTGGATAACTTCAAATTTCTTCGAATTAACAGGGAATGCTTGTTCTTTTTCCATGGGGGTCCAACTAATGGATGATAGCTCCAACCACCAACTCATCTGCCGGAGGGGTTGTTGAAAGGGTTCTGTGCTTCTCAGGCAGAATGGGAGCAAGGTGCCAATAAGGCAGGGTCGACTGTGGGCACATTGGTTCCAAGGTATGATTATTTGGGATGGGTTACAAGCCCTGGGAGCGACTGGTAGTCATTTCTCCCCGATTGAGGGTATGAGTCCACGAACGCTTTATCCGGTCCCGACTGCAGTGCAAACCCTGATCCTTACACTTCCTTTATGCTCCGCACGCACTTTTTGAGACTTTCTTCATTGGATTCGGGAATGCTGGACCGTAGGTGGAACTGGTCTTGGTCTCTCCATTGCGCGTGGTTTCGTTGAAGCCCACAACGGTACAATCACTGTTGAGAACCGGCCGGCAGGAGGTGCGCAATTCACCATCCGTCTTCCCGCTCCGGAACAACCGCATCTTTCCGACATTCCCGACTGATGGAGAACAAGCCTTCCGTTCTTGTGATTGATGATGAGCAACAGATCAGACGGCTGTTGCAGGTGACGCTGGAGGCAAACGGCTACCGCGTTTTTGCGGCGGCTTCCGGAGAAGAAGGGATGACTCTGGCAACGATGGACAGGCCGGACATGATAGTCCTGGACCTGAGTCTCCCGGACCTCGATGGGACGGAGTTGTTGCGACGACTCCGCCAGTGGTCGACCGTTCCGATTGTGATTCTTTCGGCAAGGGCATCGGAACAGGACATTATCCAGTGTCTCGACACCGGAGCCGATGACTACCTGGTGAAACCGTTTCATTCCGGCGAACTCCTCGCACGGATCCGGACTGCCCTGCGACACCGCCCTTCCGTTCTGCAATCCACGGTTTTTGCCCAGGGCTCCCTTCATGTCGATCTTGAAGCGCGGATTGTCAGGAAGTCGGGGGAGCAGGTCAAGCTGACGGTCACTGAGTTTAGCCTGTTTGCTCTTTTCGTTCGGAACGCCGGGAAGGTATTAACCCACCGCTATATCCTTGAACAGGTCTGGGGTCCGGCGTTTGTTGATGAATCGCAATACACACGTGTCTATGTCGGTCAGCTGCGGAAGAAACTCGAAGAGGATCCGGCAAACCCCCGATTGATTATCACGGAATCGGGGATCGGGTACCGGCTGATGGTTGAAGAATAGGGGATCTGAAGGGGAGACCGGAGGCGGGAAACGTTGCTCACCGCTGCAACAAGAGTCTTCTTGTTTGCATGAAGTTCGTTGCTGAGGTTTGAAGCACGATTTGCAATCTTCCTCTACAGGGGATGGCGCCAAATGCTGCCATCACCAACTCCGGCATAGAGATTCGTGCCGCTAACAGTTAAGGCTTGGACATTTGAGTTCGTCAAGCCGCTGTTGACCGTTGTCCAGCTTGTACCGTTGTTGGAGGAAAGAAACACGCCACCATCTAAAGTTCCTGCAAAAAGACTCGCGCCACTCACAGCTAGATCCGAGACAGAAAGACTGGTCAGACCGTTATTAACCTCTGTCCAGCTCGTACCGTTGTTGGTCGATAGAAAGATACCTCCCCCATCAATCCCGGCAAAGAGATTAGTGCCCTCAGGGCTCACGGCAAATGCCGTGGCAAAGAGGTTTGCAGAGCCGTTGACAACTGTCCACGTTGTTCCCTGATCAGTGGAAAGGAAGAGGCCATCACCAGTCGAAGCAAAGAGATTCGCACCGCTCACGAACAGGTCAAAAACATAGGTATTCGTCAAGCCGTTGGTAACCTCTGTCCAACTTGTGCCGTTGTTGGTCGAAAGAAAGACGCCACTATCAGTGCTAGCAAAGAGATTCGTGTCACTCACTGCAAGAGCAAACACATAGTGTGTGGCCCTCAGTCCGGTGTTTACGGTATTCCATCCCGTCCCGGCATTCCAGCCTGTCCCGGTGTTTGTCCAAAGAAGGACACCGTACTGGTAGGTAGCGGCAAAAAGATCTAATCCTCCGGCCGAATTGGGTTTCACAACAACATCAAAGACAACTTGCGGTCTATATTCCACGTCGATTAATTCAAACCACCGTACCCCATTGTCAGAGGAGAAGAAGACACCGCTACCCCCCGTCCCGACAAAAAGGTCGGGTGTGCTCACTGCAAAACAACTTGCGCTGTAGTAACTGCCGGTCGCGGAAGTTTGCACCCATGGGGATGCATCAAGCCCCGAAACCGAGTTATCGGTACAACTCGTGAAAAAACCTGAACAGAGACACGCCACGAGAAGCAACAAAGACGTTTCGTATTTCATTTGTCCCCTTGGTTGAAGTGCAAGGGTGGATCTGTTCGATCTTGTGCGTAGCATGAAACCTCTCTGATTTGTTCGTGTCACCTCATGAGGATCAGTTTCTTCGTCTCGACAAAATCCCCTGCCTGGAGTCGGTAGAAATAGATACCGCTTGACAATCCCTGCGCAGCGAACTCCGCGCGGTGGTAGCCTGCGTCTTGCACACCGTCCCTCAACACACTAACCCTCTCGCCAAGTAGGTTGTACACCTCAAGCTTGATGTATGCCGAAAACGGCAATGAATACTCAATCACGGTTGAGGGGTTGAACGGGTTCGGGTAGTTCTGTCTCAAGAGGAGGTCTTTTGGAATCTGGGGATCATCCTTGACCCACGTGACACCGCCAGTGGTTGTTCGGAGAATAGTACCGTTCTCGCCGACTGCCGTCCCCCTGGTGGGATCGGTAAAGCAAACTCCGAAGAGCCCGTGAAACGTTCCGGCTGATTGGCTTGTCCAGGTTTCTCCTCCGTCAGTGGTTTGGAGAATTGTCCCAGCTCGCCCCACAACAGTCCCCGAGGATGCATCGGTAAAGGAAACTGCATATAGACTAGACGCTTTGGGGGATTGAATCGTCCAGGTCGTTCCCCCGTTGGTCGTTCGGAGGAGTTCGGCGTAGCCATAATCAGAATCAAATCCCACGACAGTTCCCGTGTTAGCGTCAGTGAAAGAAACTCCCGTGAGACTGGACCCACCAAACTGTTGGACCCAAGTAGTTCCTCCATTAGTGGTGCGGAGTATTGTCCCCACATATCCCACCGCAGTACCAGTGTTGGGGTCGGCCATCGAAATACCGGTGAGGATGTTATTTGTCCCACTTGACTGGTGGATCCAACTGGTTCCTCCGTTCGTGGTATGAAGGATTGTTCCGAAGTCCCCAACAGCGGTCCCTGAGCTGGCATCAGTAAAGGAAACGCCGCGGAGCCAGACTCCTGTTCCGCTTGATTGGCTTGTCCAGGTAGAGCCTTCATTAGTGGTACGGAGAATTGTGCCACCAGCTCCAACGGCGGTTCCAGTAGTAGCATTGGAGAAGGAAACGCCCGACAGATGGTTTGTCGTTCCACTTGATTGGATTGCCCAGGTCGCGCCTCCATTGGTTGTGTGTACAATGCTCCCTTCCTCTCCAACAACAGTCCCGGTGTTCAAGTCGAAGAATGAAACTCCAGCAAGGATCATTGGAGTCCCGATTGTCTGGCTCGTCCAAGTGACGCCTCCATTCGTTGTTTGAAGGATTGTTCCGAGGTCTCCAAGCGCCCAACCTGTATTCGGATCCGTGAAAGAGACGGAGAACAAGTTGTTCCCCGTTCCGCTTGTTTGAGGAGTCCAATTTGTCCCGCCGTTCGTGGTATGAAGAATGGTACCAGAATATCCAACTGCCCAGCCTGTATTAGGATCGGTAAGAAAGACGGAGGACAAGTAATTCGTCGTTCCGCTTGTTTGGGCAGTCCAGGTTGTCCCGCCGTTCGTCGTGTGAAGAATTGTGTTGCCAACCACCCATCCTGTATTCGGGTCGGTGAAAAAGCTGGACCACAAGCCGTTCCCCGTTCCAGTCGTTTGGGCCGTCCAGGTTGTACCGCCATTCGTAGTGTGAAGAATGGTGCCGGCATCTCCAACCACCCATCCTGTATTTGGATCGATGAACGAGACGGAGGACAAGTAGAGCGTCGTTCCGCTTGATTGAGCCGTCCAGGTTGTCCCGCCATTTGTCGTATGAAGAATTGTGCTTTCCCCGGCATAGTTCCCTCCAACTACCCATCCTGCCGAGCCGTCAACAAAGGAAACGCCAGAAAGCAAACTCTCTGTCCCGCTTTCCTGACCTTGCCAATCCGTCCCTCCATTCGTCGTGTGAAGAATTGTACCAGCACCTCCAACCGCCCATCCTGCCGAGGTATCGACAAAGGAGGTGCCGTTGAGCAAGTTTCCCTGCGGAAGCGGGTTTTGCCAGTACCAGCCGGACTGGGCGAGGATCTCAACAGGGGAGAGGCAGAGTGAGGTCAGAAGGCCCGCGGTGAGAAATGCAAGAGTTGATCTGTTCGATCTTGTGCGTAGCATAAAACCTCTCTGATGAATTGTGGAATTGCTTGAACTGGATTTGTTCGTGTCACCTCATGAGGATCAGTTTCTTCGTCTCGACAAAATCCCCT
>DAIPLH010000080.1:0-4813 GCA_036769325.1 Bacteroidota bacterium | reverse complement strand
TGTATGCCGAAAACGGCAATGAATACTCAATCACGGTTGAGGGGTTGAACGGGTTGGGGTAGTTCTGAGACAGCGAGTAGGTGGCCGGGATAACTGGTTCTTCTTCGACTGAGGTTGGTATCTGAACATATTTTATCGTGGTGTAAACGCTCACGCTGGCAACAGGATTACTAGTACCCGTCACGAAGACGTTCCCATCTGCATCAACGGCAAGGGCCGTTGCATTGTTGTCTGAATTTCCGGGACCGTTGTATCGGCCAACCCACTGCTCAACACCGGAGGCATCATACTTGATGGTCGCATACTCATCGAGTGTTCCTGACCACGCACTATACCCAGTCACATAAGCGTTCCCGGTTTTGTCGACAGCGAGGTCGATTGCAACATCTCCAGCATTCCCGGTCCCATTGTACCGTGCAGCCCACTGCTCCACGCCCGATGCATCGTACTTGATGGTTGCATAGTCATCGCTGGTTCCTGACCCTACGCTATTTCCCGCCACATAGACGTTCCCATCTGCATCAACGGCAAGGGCCTTTGCAAAGTCGTATCCATTCTCTGGCCCATCGTACCGGGCAACCCACTGCTCCACACCCGATACATCATATTTGATGGTCGAATAATCGAAGCTGGTCCCGGCCCCAATGCTAATTCCAGTCACGTAAACGTTTCCATCTGCATCAACAGCAAGGGCTGTTGCAACGTCGGCTTCATTCCCTGTCCCATTGTACCCGGCAACCCATTGCTCAACGCCAGATCCATCATACTTAATAGTTGCATAGTCAGCGGAATGGGATGATCCACTGCCCCCCGTCACATAAACGTTCCCTGCTAAATCACGGACAAGCGCATATGAAAAATCATCACCTGGTACCAATCCTGATCCATATTCCCGCACCCAAGCCTCCGTAACGCTATCAGTCGAAGCAGCTTGCCACTCCGGTTTGAATGAAGAAGAGGGTGGTGTTAACCGGCGTCCGATTACATCATGGCCGGGCGCTTCACGGTGAATCGTCCTATCCTCCATCCTCTTCCTTAAACGTTCGTGTGGTGGAAGGAAGTGTTCCTGACTCTCATCAAATCTCTCAAACCCTCCCTGGTTCACGGGCTGTGATAATGTTTGTGAAGGGCAAAGGATAATCGACATGATTGTTAAGATGACTGTTTTCATCGGGACCTTTGATCTGGTGTGGTGAAGGATATTGGCTGAATATGGCAGCGAGCCTCCAGTTGGCTTAACAAGGTACTATGGCAAGGTGCTCAAAGAGAATGGAGGAAAGTCCCCATTTTCCCGTGCGGTGACTACTCATTTGCAGAATAAAGGGAGCGGAACCCGGTGGACCAGAATCTTCAAAAAGGCATTGGAAATAGGCCTTTCTGGGACAGATATCAACGGTTGTGCTGTCCTTCGTCACCTTGACTCTCACCCGGGCAACGTGTATTTTTTCTCTAGCCCTTCCCCCCTAATCGGCGGTAAACACTTATGAACGTCCGAATTATGAGACGCACTGTTCTCCTCCCCCTCCTCATTCTTACAGCCGTGTCTTTAGTATGGTCATTCGGTGACGACGACCATCTGAGCCTGAACGTCAATGGAATGCATTGCCAGTCCTGCGTCAGCATGATCAGGAAGACGGTCAGGAAGGTCCCGGGTGTTGAATCAGTCTCCATTGATCTTGAGAAGGGGCTGGTTAGTGTGGAGTGTGATTCTGCCGACGTTCGCCGGGTGATGATTTCCGAGGCCATTGAAAAAATGGGCTATGATGTTGTATCCGGGGACAGTCTGAACCATGCCCCCGCTGACAGCGCGCATGTAATCGATCATTAGCTTAACCAAATACAATTCATCCCCTATCTATCCCCTGGAGGCTACAATGCGTAAAACCTTTATTCTCTCCATTGCTGGCTGTTTGCTGGCGTTGTTCACCCTGCGTGCTGTCACGGCACCTCCCGACCACACCTGGAGCATCAAGGCTTCATATATCGAAGCCTGCAGCTGTGAGCTGTTCTGCGCCTGTTATTTCAATACGGCGCCTGACAAAGACTTTTGCAAGTTTAACAATGCCATTAAGATCACAAGCGGTCATGCAGGAGATGTTAAGCTCGATGGTATGAAGTTTTGGATGGCTGGTGACCTCGGTGGTGATTTCACGAAGGGCTTCCGGACTGTTGTTGTTACATTTGAGCCTTCCGCGACACAGGAACAGATAGACGGGACAATGGGCATCGTCGCGAAACTCTATCCCGGAGAATGGGGGAGCGTGAAGGTTTCAACAGAGCGCCTGCCGATCATGTGGGAGGTGAAGGGAAATGATGGGCACGCAAAACTTGGAGATGGCAAAGCTGAAGTCCATCTCGCAGGGGTTGTCGGTAACGATGGAAAGAATCTCGTGAAGGTCTCGAACCTGACCTATTGGGGCGCACAGAAGAATGATGGATTTGTCCTCGCGAAGGGCACTCATCATTACAAAGGCGAAGGACTCGACTACTCGTTCGATCAATCGAACGGATTCTTTATCGATATCGAGAGTTCTGGATCGTAAAAGCCGGGAACACTACGTAATCTCAAACCTCACCCCAGCCATGTTTGCACCAAACCCCTCTCCTGACAGGAGAGGCCTGCCCGCCTCCACTGTTCAATGAGGTCAGGCGGGGGAAGAGAACCAACAGATCTGGGGTGAGGTTTGGGCCTATTCGCAGATCTGTTAGATTGTAGCTCCGTGAACCCAATGAGAATTTCAACTTCTTTGACTCTGGTTCTGATACTTCTGGCCTTTCCGGTCAAGGCTGCCGGACAAATCACGTTCGTGAATGTCCAGGAGACGGTAGGCCTCAACTTTATTCACCAGTCTGACGGTGTATGCCCCAATCCGCCGATTGGGTCCGGATCAGCCTGGGCAGATTATGATGAGGATGGAGATATTGACCTCTACCTAACGAGCATGGGAGGCGAGAGTCGGCTCTTTCAGAATCAAGGGGACACCAATGGTGACGGGCTGCCGGACTTCATTGATGTGGCTCCATCACTCGGGGTTGCCCTCGAGAATTGGACTGCAGGAGTAGTTTTCATCGACTATGACAACGATGGAGATCAGGATCTGTACGTAACCCGCTGGGGTGGGAACTACTTGTTTCAGAATCGGCTCGCCGAAACCGGAAGCGCGACATTTCTCGATGTCACCTCATTTGCCGAGGTCGGCGATGCTGACAGGGCAAACACTGCGGCATGGGCTGATTTCGATCAAGACGGCTGGCTCGATCTGTACCTTGCCAAACACTTTGACTGTATGCCGAATATTCGTGAATCGAGAGATGCCTTGCTCAGGAACAGGGGAAACGGGACGTTCGAGAATGTATCCCAGTACCTCTGCGCCGACGGTACGCTCGAATGCGATCAGCTCAACTTCGGACATGCATTTACCGCCGCCTGGTTTGATTACGACAACGATTCCGATCCGGATCTCTATATCGCAAACGATGTTGTGGCGGCGGGATATCCAAATATTCTTTGGAGAAATGACGGGCCGGATGGGGTGGGTGGATGGATCTTCACGGATGTTTCGGAAGAGTCCGGGACCGATTATTCTATAAGCAGCATGGGACTTGGGATTGGAGACTTTGATAACGACGGGTGGATTGACATAGCGTCCGGACATGCTGAAGGGGGATTCCTCATGAGAAACAGAGGAGACATGACCTTTGAAGATGTCTCAGTTTCATCGGGAACGCGCGCGACTGCGACCCCTGAGGGAGATGTCGCAGTTGCATGGTCCACACCGTTTGCAGATTTTGACAATGACCAATGGCTTGATCTGGTGCATGTGCGCGGGAGGGTTGCTAGTTATCCTACCCCGCAACCTGATGTCCTTTTTCACAATGATCACGATGGAACGTTTACTGACATCTCAGAGGGATCAGGCATGAACGATCCGTCCCGGGGCAGAAGCGCATCGATGTGTGACTTCAATGAGGATGGATTCATTGATCTGTTCGTTGGGAACTATTCGGACACGATAGCACTTTATTCCAACCAGGGTTTTGTTCAGGGCAGTCAGAATCATTGGCTTGAAATAACAGCAGAGGGGAGTGGTTCAGTAAATCGCGACGCAATCGGTGCCCGATTCTTCCTTACAACTTCGGATGGAATCACCCAGATACGCGAGATCACAAGCGGTCCGACACACGGCGGGGGAGATCATAAGAGAGTCCATTTTGGGATGGGTGAAAATGTGGCTGGTACATTGAGCGTCCGCTGGCCGGGCGGGGAGACACAGAGCCTTGGGGAGGTGAGTGCGGATCAGCATCTGCGAATCTCATTGTTAACCGGTGTTTCAAACGAGGATCCCGTCGCTTCCAGACTTGAGTTGCTGCAGAACTATCCGAATCCATTCAACCCGGCAACAGAGATCGGATTCCGGATTGCGGATTACGGATTGGTGTCGATATCGGTCTATGATTTGCTTGGACGGGAAGTGACGAGGATTGTGAACGAGAGTCTGGCACCGGGGACCTACTCACGTCAATGGGACGCCTCCGGGTTTCCGAGCGGAGTCTATTATTACAGGGTGCACTTCCAGGCTTCAAGCGGTCAATCAAAGGCTTATTCTGAAACAAAGAAGTTGGTTCTTATCAAGTGAAACCTGTGAAAGTACATTTACGATTGTTAGTGGCGCTGATCCTCTGGACCGCATTCCCACCGGTTTTTGGTCAAACCACATTCCTCGATGTTCAGGCAACGGTCGGTCTCAACTTTACGCATGAGCTTGGTGACTCTTGCATCAATCCACCAATTGGCTCTGGCTCCGCATGGGCG
>DAIPLH010000431.1:0-2814 GCA_036769325.1 Bacteroidota bacterium | reverse complement strand
TCCATCCCAGACTGCTTCATGATAACCTTCAGTTTGGTAAGCCTCAACAATTGTCCTGACGAGTTGTCCCAGCGTGTTGTAGATTTTCAAACTGACCACGCCCGGTTCGTTCAGTCCGTAACGGATCGTTGTTGACGGATTGAAAGGGTTCGGGTAATTGTCGGACAGAGTGGTTGCTGAGGGGGTCTCCCAGCTCAGATCCTGTTCCCAGAAGTCGCCATATTCGATGGACTCTCCCACCCTGCATCTGATTGTAAGAGGATCATAGCATCCGGCTGGGTTTGACAGTTCAACCGAGTGAGCTCCCGCTGAAAAGCCGCCGATTGAAAGCAGAGCCTTGGCATCGTGGCCCACGCCCGTCTCGTAAGGTACCCCGTCAATGGAGAATACCACCGTTTCACCCGTGTGGTCTGTGTTTGCCAGAACAATCCTGGCCTGGATGTTTCCACTGGGGCGACACCGGGACTGAAAGTGAAGAATATCCGCACACGGTATTGCGCTCGAATTTCCGCCGTTGGTGGTATGCAGAATGGTGCCGCCATAGCCAACTGCCCAGCCAACTTCAGTGTCTGCAAATTCGACAGCGCGGAGGTTCTCTCCTGTTCCGCTTGTCTGGTTCTCCCAGGTAACTCCTCCATTCATGGTGCGAATAATGATACCGGCTGAACCAACAACCCAACCCTCGTCTGCATTGGCGAAGTGCAATTCGTTCAACGCCTGAGAGGTTTCGGTGGTCTGTTGGGTCCAGGTTGTTCCACCATTCGATGTGTGAAGTACGAAGCCTCCACCGGGCACCCAGCCTCTCAACGCATCGGAAAAAAATGGTCCGTTAAGGCTTGAGGTCACGCCACTGTTCTGTTGCTGCCAGGTATTACCACCATCGGTTGTTAAAAACACGGACCCTCCATTGCCAGAGGTCCAGCCTGTCGTTGAACTCACGAAGAATACATCTTCAAGACCACGCTGGGGGGCTACTGTCTGCTGAATCCAAGTCGTTCCGCCATTTGTCGTGTGGAGGAGAGTCTGCCAGTCGCCTGACACCCATCCGGTTTGTGAATCGACAAAGTGTACCCCGAAGAGATTATGCGGATCGTTGCTTGTTTGAAAACTCCAGGTGGTTCCACCATCGGCAGTATGGAGAATCGTGCCGAACTCACCGACTGCCCAACCGTTGGATGCATCAACAAAGTCGACATCATACAATCGAAATCCCGAGCCGCTGAGTTGACTGGTCCACGTCATTCCTCCATTTGTTGTATGGAGGATCGTGTAAGCGCTTCCTGAGGTGATTCCTCCCACACACCAGACATTGGACACATCAATGGAGGATATGCCCTCCAGGTCAACCGTTGTACCGCTTTGCTGGGCTGTCCAGTCGGCCAATGCAGAAGGCGGAAGGAGTAAGTGGAAAAGGGATACCAGCAGGAACAATGCCGCGTGATTCATAGTGCACCTCCAGGATATTGGCACTTCAAGAGTAGACGAGTCGTTGGTATGCGTACTCGTCTCGAAGCTCTCACCCACAGAACATCAACAGTTCCCATAATGCCTTCGTCAGGGGACGGTGGACATCACGCTGCGGAATACGCCAGATTGTTCGCTCCCAGCCCAGAGGAACCCTTCCAAATCAATCACAAGAGAACGGATGGAAGTATCGGTAAGCCCCGAGTTGATCTGATCCCAAACTGTACCATTATCGGTTGACCTATAAACCCCGCCGCGCGTTCCAACGAACACATGCCCGGCTGAATTGACTGCAAGGGCATATACAGTCTCTTCATCAAGCGAACTCGCATGAACCCAGCTTTCGCCACCATCCGGCGATAAAAACAATCCACTACTGTTCGTCCCTGCAAACAACCATCCGTTCCCGTGCACATTGAGTGACCAGACGGTATCTTCAGGGAGACTGCTGTCGGCGTGCGTCCAGGTCAAACCATTGTTGGTTGACCGAAAAACACCGCCGTCAATTGAAGGGAATTCGGGCGTTGCCCCCGCATAGATTACCCCCGAAAAATCTATTACGAGAGAAAACACATGCCTTCGGTAAAGGCCTTGTGCGCTCCAACTTGCCCCCGAATCCGCTGACATGGAAACTCCGCCTGAGGTTTCATCAGATGCTATCGTGCCTGCAATGACCTCTCCTGTCGGCATATTAGTCAGACTGAGAACCTGGGAAGAGTAGGGTGGCAATCCCATAGCTGCTTTCGTCCAAAAAATGCCATTGTCGGTTGAGAAGTAGGGGTTGGAACTCGTCCCTGCAACGATCTGACTCTCACCGACAATGCTGAGGGCCCTTATCTCAGGTGGAAGTAACGCGACTTCCTCCCAACTTTCGGCTCCAGACAGTCTTCTGAATAGCACTCCATCTTGTGTCCCTGCAAACACAGTTCTTTCTCGACTCGCTGCAAGTGAGAGCACAGGTCCACTTGAGGCCGGTCCCAGTGATTCCCAAAATGGGATATGACTCTCCTGATCCACGGTTTCTTCATCGCAACCCATGCAGGTGAATGAAACAACAGCGAATAAGAAGAAGCCATCTCTTAACATGACCTCTCCAAGGCGGAGGGGGTTGGACAGCGGGACACGGAAAATACATCGCGGTTGTGACCAGATGTGGCCCCGCATCCTATCGAGGGAGCGTTTCTAAGTCTCTCCATCGTCCGTTGCGGCAGAAGAGGTAAGAACAGGAAGCTGGCTCTCGTCATGGCGAGCCTCCCTTGGGAGTGGTTTTTGCGCTGCACCGGAGGGAATCGTAACGTGCAGTCTTACGCAGTCAATATAGCATTGGGCGGGAGAGTTTCAAAGGGCCTC
>DAIPLH010000079.1:0-10047 GCA_036769325.1 Bacteroidota bacterium | reverse complement strand
AATGTGTAAACTATGTCCCTGAACACCTGTAAACCATCTCTCTGCTCTGTACAACAAAGGGAGGGGGAACCTGAGTCTCGATAGCTGGGGGAGAGTTGTATGAAAAAAATCAAAATGGTACAGTACCGGGAAAACGAGTTGCCTTGCTATTGAAGCAGATAGTGTCCACATTGATACACCCTCTGTTGGTTCACCATGCTCGCCCTGAAAGGCGAGGCTCTCTCAGGCCCGTAAAGACTTGGGCTCATACAGCGCTTGTCGTAAGATCCGCTTCGATTCACTACCCAGGCCGCTTCTCTGCGATGGCAGATACGACAATGCGCCAGTTTTCGTGACGTTACAGATGATTGGAGGCAGCTATGCTACGACAAGCAACCCTTGCCAGCCCTTATGTTTGCGGGCAGCGTGTGACCGGACACGGTCGACAAGTCTCGGCTCCTGGTCAGGCTGCTCCCTGGCGCAACGACTCTGCATTCGAGAACGGTGTCATCGTGATGATACCAGGCGAAAATGAGGAACATTACACCGTGCTCGACGAAAAAACGTTTATCGTACTTGAAGTCAAAGAGGAACATCTTACACGACTACCATGAATAAGCCGATTGCTGTATCTCTTCACACAACGAAACTCACTGATCAACTCTCGGGTGAGGTGGCATTCTCACCAACAGACCCCGATGCGTACTCGATTTCATCTGCAGACCGGGCTGACGTCAATAACCTACCAAGGCCCTGGTTGACGAGACGGGAGAAGTCAGGCAGGAGAATGCCATACTCCTCAATCTTTAACACGCGATAAACCATCCAGGATCGACATGCAGGACATCATTGTCATAGCGGATACCGGGGGCTGCCTGATTGAGCTCACCCACCGTAGCTCTGACCCTGGCTCATGGATCGTCAGGCGCTGGAGAAAATTCTTGTGGCTGAAGAAACGAATTTCAAGTGATTGGTTTCTTGATAAACAGGAAGCGCTGGCATTTGCAGCAAGAATGAAGCGGGAGCTTGATCGACAAGAAGCCTCCCGCCACTAAAGAAGGAGATATTCAATATGGATCGTATCCACGAGCAAGTGAAGCACCGGAGAGGAAGCTCGCCCAGTCAGGAAACAGTGAGTGTACCAAACAAGCGTGCCGACCATCGGCGGGTCGAACAGGAAACCAGAGAGGCACTAAACACCGTGCCGCTGTCCGCCAGGACGGACCCCGAGGCTGGTGTGGTCACCTGATTTGGAACCTGGCCTGTCTGCCTGTGAGTTTTACCCTGGTTGATTGAATATCGGCAATAATACCCCTGAACCCTGCCCGACGGGCAGGGTTTTCTTGTTTCAGGGATCTATCTTCCACCGGAAAGCACTGATATTTCCCGTTGACACCTCCCATCGGACCAGGTTTTTCGGTGAATATCCGGGGGTAAATATGCGGTAGGATTGAAAACGTTGGCCCGAATTCTTATATTCTTCACGCAATTGCCGGGCTGACAACCAGGCTCTGGGTGTTCCCCTCGTCCACCACATGAAAAAAGTCCAAATTCTCCTTATTGAAGACAATCGCCTCCTGCGAGAGGGACTTACGGTCATGCTGAAGGGTCAGCCGGATTTCAAGGTTACTGCATCATCCGGAAACAGTGATGCTGTTGCGCAAGCGAAGAAATTCAAACCCAGTGTGATCCTCCTGGATCTCGGCTTGCGAAGCCAGCACAGCCTTCGTTTGGTGGGACTCCTGAGGAAGAATGCCCCGGATGCAAGAGTGATCGGGATGGACCTCGTCCCGGTTCAGACAGAACTCGTTCAATATGTAGAGGCAGGCGTCTGCGGGTTTGTCTTGAAGAACGCGACATTCAATGATTTTCTGAAGACAATCCGATCGGTCGCGAAAGGAGCGAACGTTCTGCCTCCTCCGCTGACCGATTCCTTGTTCTCCCAGATCGTTGAAACCGCCACGCGCAAGAGAAGAGGAAATCCATTCACCGCCGTCAAGATGACCAGCCGGGAGCGGGATGTGATCGCGTTAATCGCTGAGGGATTGAGCAACAAGGATATTGCTCAGCGTCTGCACCTCGCCACCGATACGGTGAAGAGCCACGTTCACAATATCCTCGAAAAACTCGCCCTCCATACGCGTCTGGAGATTGCCAGGTTCGCACACAGCGATGACAGTTACAAACAACAATCTCGCTGAGGGAAGGCTCTCGCCTGCCCCGAGACTTCGTTGTGACTCCCGCCTTAAAATGAAATCAAACTATTGGATTCAGCCTGAATTGTGGTAGATTCCACAAAGGACGCATGGCCACCCATCACAAAATAGTAATCGGCGATTCAAGGCGGATGACGGAAATCAGTGACGGGTCTGTTCATCTTGTTATCACCTCCCCACCCTATTGGCAGCTAAAGGACTACGGAGACGAGAGGCAAATAGGCTTCCACGATACTTACGAGAGCTACATTAACAACCTGAATCTCGTTTGGAATGAGTGTTTCCGTGTTCTGCACGAAGGGTGCCGGCTCTGTATCAACGTTGGGGACCAGTTTGCGCGCTCAGTGTATTACGGTCGTTACAAGGTTATCCCAATCAGGACAGAGATTACCAAGTTCTGTGAGACCATTGGAATGGACTACATGGGCGCCATTATCTGGCAGAAGGTCACAACGACCAACACCACTGGCGGTGCTTCAGTAATGGGTTCATTCCCTTACCCAAGAAATGGAATCCTGAAGATCGACTACGAGTTCATTCTTCTTTTCAAGAAGTTAGGTGATCCACCGAAGGTCAGCCAGGAGACTAAGGAACGTTCAAGACTCACAACAGAAGAATGGAATACGTTCTTTTCAGGTCACTGGAATTTTGCAGGAGAGCGACAAGATAAGCACCTCGCCATGTTTCCGGAAGAACTCCCTCGTCGGTTGATTCGAATGTTTTCTTTCGTTGGCGACACAGTTCTCGACCCATTTCTTGGAAGCGGAACAACCTCTCTTGCTGCAAAAAATCTTCACCGGAATTCCCTCGGTTATGAGATAAGTCCAGCCCTCATACCAATTATTCAGGACAAATTGAAGGTGTCCCAACAGGACATGTTCGGCGGTGCTACATGCAATTTTGTATCGGCGCAACAGGTGGAAAAAGGCCTTGGAGGAGACGTGGATTCACTGCCCTACAAATTTGTTGACCCACACCAGCTTGACAAGAAGATCGATCCTCGAAAGCTGAAATTCGGTTCGAGGATTGAGAACGCCGATGGTGGGCAAGGGAAGGAGCTCTATAGTGTAAGGGAAGTCCTCAGTCCGGAACTTCTCAGGCTCAGCAATGGACTCACCGTCAGACTCATCGGGGTAACCGAGGAACCAACTCATCGAGCAGAGGCTGTTCAGTTCCTGAACTCGAAGATGAAAGGGCAGAGAATTTTTCTGACGTTCGACAAGGACAAACACGATGACGAAGGCAATCTGCTCTCATACGTCTACCTCAAGAATAAGACATTTATCAATGCTCACTTAGTCAAAAGTGGACTTGTCTCGGTTGATTCAATGCGAGAATACAAATATCGTACCAAGTTCCAAACGATCTTTGCTGGATCCGATGCCGCTGGTTGAACACCATAGCGTGACTGTGTGGAGACTCGAAAAGCAACGGTTTAGTGAGCTTGAAGGGCAAGTCAGAATCCCGAGCGAAAGGCTCGATGAAGTTGACGTCGTCGAACTAACAGACCTCTCGGATTTTGAAAAGTTTCCGGAGTCCGGAGGTTGCTACTGGCTTTGGACGAACGAACCAATCTTGCATCGACTCCACAAGCATGACCTTCCTAATCCTCTCGACGGTGGACAAATTGTCTACAATGGCATAGCAAAGGACAATGTAAGGGCGCGAATATTGCACCACCTCGCAGGCAAAGAAGATGAGGGTTGGTCAGGTATTAGTATCGATATCTATCCCCGTGAGGTGCGGTCGCACAAGAAAAAAGCTTGCGCTGCATCGGGGAAGGTTCCCTACATTGACCGAGAGGGGCTGCCTAGGATCAGATCAAAGGAACTGCTTCTTGAGCTCAATCTATCTGTCCAAGAAAGAGAGTTTGTCGCGGGCAGCAGACAGGACAAATTCTACTTCAGAAACGGTATCGTTATCCGCGAGAAAAAGCATAGCCAGAATCTCTTTAAGGCATACTACATTACCGGCTTGCAAAGATCTCTGTATCTGGAGTTCATAGAAAAGAAATGGCGGAAGGACCATGGTCTCCCTAAATTATGCTCATACTCTTCAGGCCGATAGTTGCAATCTAGGCATTCCCGTCATATTGACTTGTGACCCATGGCTAAAGAGTGGATACTAAACAGTGCTACCAACCGCTTCCAGCTCAATTTCAAAAAAAATGTTGGCGCTGTCTCCGAGGCAATACGCAAATGTGCCCCAAACTCCATTGATGAGTGGAGAGAATACTATTTTGCTCAAATCCGAAGCAGGCAACACATCGAGAGTCTCGGCAGAAAACTTTACGTCAAGATTACGGAGGTGATCGCTTCCGAGGTGGAAGAGATTACCGAGGAAGACTGCATTCACTATTTGGTTCAATTAGTCATCGACCGAACATTCGATGGTTATACGACCGAAATTCGTACCGTTTACGGGCAACTCCAAAACTTTCTTGGTGTCAAGATCGAACCGGCACCTGATAAGTGGGACAGGCTCTTCAATGTCGATTTCTTTGTCAAGGTGAATGAAAGATACATCGGTCTGCAAATAAAGCCTGCCAGCAGCGTTTCGCACATCCCGGAGATTTTCAAGGAGCGTAACCAACAAGCGAAAACTCATGAGAAGTTTACGGCAAAGTACGGGGGCAAGGTCTTCTATGTCATATCGATCAAGGAGGGGACAAACAAGGTTATCCACAATGCTGAGGTCATTCATGAAATCCTTGCCGAGATCGATCGATTGAGATAACGCATACAGGAGAATGTTTCCTTTAATGCAACTCGATCCTCCCCCAAAGGGCCATCCTCAGATCTCTGTTTGCTTCTCACCCAAAGGGACTAATCCCTCTTTCAACCATTTGAGCTATTCACTTCTGCGACAATCCTCCATAGGTTGTTGGCAATCAACCTTAGGTACCCGATTGTCAAAAAAGGAAAAAGTGCGGCTTTCCCGCACACCAGGCGAACAGAAGTCAGCCGCCTCTCAACCAAAGAAAAAAGCTGTAAGGACACGCCGTTCCGATAAAGTGGAAAGAGAAATTCTTGCTCTTGTCCGGTCCGGTGTTGAGAGATTCATTCTGAAAAACGCCACCGTCGAGGACTTCCTCAGGACCATTCGCGTTGTTGGTGACGATGAGAAGGCATACTCACACCAACTGACCCGACCTGTCTTCTCCAGAATTGTTCGCGAAGCGATAAAGAAACGGAACGTCAGAAAGTTAAAGTCAAAGTAGGAGAACACAATGCGAAAGCTGCGAGTAGGGATCATTGATCTCGTAAGCAAATGCCCGACACGTGCCTTGTGGGCGCGTGTTATGCATGCGAATTTTGCGAGCATCATGCCTCAGGCGGTTGCAGTCTGGTGCCAGCAGGAGGGACATGAAGTGACCTATCTGTGCTACACCGGTTTTGAGGACCTCGTCAATGAATTGCCTGCAGATGTCGACGTGGTGTTTATCGGCGCCTTTACGGAGGCCGCGCAAACGGCTTATGCTCTGAGCAACCAATTCAGGGCGCGTGGCACCGTGACAGTCCTCGGAGGCCCTCATGCCCGTTGCTACCCGCAGGATGCTCAACGGTATTTCGACTACGTGCTCGGGTTCACCGACAAAGCCATCATTCGCGAAGTTCTGACCGACTGTTCCCCCAACCGGCCAATGGGTGTTCATCTTTCGGCCGCTGGTCAGCCTTCCTCCCTTCCGGGAGTGCGTGAGCGATGGTCATTCATCGAACCGACGCTGAAGAAATCCCCGTTCCTCAAGATGGTCCCGATGCTGGGGAGTCTGGGTTGCCCATACAAGTGCAGTTTCTGCATCGATTCTGTCGTGCCATACCAGCCGCTTGATATGGGGGTGATGAAGGAGGACCTGGCCTTCCTGCTGACGAAGTACAAACGGCCGTTCGTTGCATTTCATGATCCGAATTTTGGCGTGCAGTTCGACAACTGCATGAATGCGATTGAAGAGGTTGTACCTGAGGACCGCATCGATTTTGCCGCCGAAAGCAGTCTTTCGCTTCTTTCCGAACCCCATCTCATTCGACTGAAACGCAACGGTTTCAAAGCACTCCTCCCGGGCATCGAGTCCTGGTACGATATGGGAGAGAAATCCCGGACAGGAAAACTGCGGGGCATGGAAAAGGTTCGGGAAGTCTCCGACCATACCAACATGATTCTGAGATACATCCCCTACCTGCAGGCCAATTTCGTTCTGGGTCTTGATGTGGATGAAGGAGACGAGCCATTTGAGCTGACGAAGAAGTTCATCGATCTGTCACCGGGTGCATTTCCCGGATATTCGCTGCTCTCGGCGTTCGGGCAGGCGGCACCGTTGAATCTCCAGTACCAGCAGGACGGCCGGGTCATTGCGTTCCCGTTCCATTTTCTGAACAACAACGGCGCAATGAATATTGAACCGAAGAATTATTCCTGGCCCGGGTTCTACGAGCATGTCATTGACCTTACACGCTACTCCTTCTCCCCCAGGGCAATTGTCAGAAGGGCGCGGTCAACCAGCAAGTTCGTTCCAAAATGGCTGAATGTTGTGAGAGCTATCTCTTCGGAAGGATATGGCAGGATCGACTACTACTCGGAGATTCTGCGCCGGCTTAATATTGATCCTCAATTTCGCCCGTTCTTCGAAAGGCAAACGACGAAGATCCCTCAGTTCTATAGCGACCTCGTGAAGAAGGATATGGGACCGTTGTGGGATTGGCTTCCCAAGGGAGCACTGGAGCATGATCCCAATGCCTACCTCAAGTCAATGACTGAAGAGGCGAAGGACGCGGTTGAGGTACGAGTAGCAGTTTGAATGATTCGACGAAAGAGCTAAGGATCGACATTCATGTCGACAGCCTTGCCACGACCCGCCAGGATCGCGAGATGAATCTCACCCTACGTCGTAAATCGACATTCATGTCGATAACCCGGCCATCCCCCGCCGCGACAGTGAAAGGGAAATAACATTCCAGTGACAGGCCCATTCCTCGGAGTTCTCCTTTTGGTCGCACCGGTTTCTGCGCCCTCTCCTGTTGAGAGGGGTGATCAGGAATTCGTGCGCATCAACTATGAGCTTGCAGGAATGATTTATGATTCAATCCTTGTCGCATCCGGAGATTCACCGGATGTGCTCTGGCGGTTGGCCCGGGTATACGTCTGCATGGCCGACGTTTCATCGGAGGAGGAGAAGCTTGCGCTGTATCGACAGGCCGAATCGTTTGCCCAACGGTGTATCCTGGCGGATTCCATGAGATCGGAGGGGCATACCTGGAGGGCTGCAGCACTTGGCAATATCGCCATGACAGTGGGCAGCAAGGCAAAGGTCGAACTCTGCCAACAGATAAAGAAGGAACTTGACTGCAGCATCCGCCTCAACCGTTCCGACGATATCGCGTTCTCAATTCTTGGTTCGTTCTACAGAGCCCTCGGGAATGTCAGCTGGATTGAACGCCGGCTCGCTGCGATATTTCTCGGCAGTCTCCCTGATGGCGGATACGAAGAAGCGGAACAGGCCCTTAAGGCGGCTGTTGCTCTGGCGCCGGGCGTCATCCGTCATCATTCTGAACTGGGAGAACTTTACCTGGATCAGGACCGGTACGATGAAGCGCTGACGGAATTCCAGCTCGTAGTAACATTGCCGGTTCTCCTCGCAAGCGATGAGCGGACCGGCAATCTGCTGCCAGGTCGATCGAGAGTCTGATCAGCGAATAGACCGAAGAATATGGATCTCTTTGTAACGGCCCTTCCCATAACGAAACCCAATGAATAGAATTCGAATCCTTCTCATTGAAGATAACCGGCTGTTGCGCGAAGGTATCGCCGCCATGATCAATGAGCAGGCAGACATGAAAGTTGTGTCAGCATCAAATGGAAATGAAGACATTTTCCAAAAGACGCGCACTACGAGACCTCGGGTGGTTCTTATTGATCTCGGCTTACAAGGCCAACACAGCTTGCGGATTGCAGGCTCGCTTGCAAAGGAGTTTCCTGAACTCAAGGTGATTGGAATGGGTCTCATCCCCTCGCAGTCAGACATCGTTGAGTTTGTAGAGGCAGGCGCATCAGGCTTCATCCTGAAGGACGCAACAATCGATGATTTTCTTGCGACCATACGATCTGTGGCCCAGGGGGAAAAAGTCCTCCCGCCCATTCTCACCCACTCACTCTTTTCTCATGTTGTTGAGCACGCAATCAAAAAGGGAAAGGACTCACTGAACAAGACAGTGCAAATGACAACACGTGAGCGAGAGGTCATAGCCTTAATCACCGAGGGCTTGAGTAACAAGGGCATTGCCAGCCGACTCAGTATTTCCTCATATACAGTGAAGAGCCATGTGCATAACATCCTTGAAAAACTGGCACTTCAATCCCGGCTGCAGATAGCAAAGCAAAGCCACGACAACGCTCTCAACCGATAGGCCTCGCATCTGTCGAAATCAGCAATGACACATTCTGTTCTACGTAAGAGAAGGAAAATATCCAAGGGGAAAACATGATGAAGAAAATAAAGGTCCGGCCTTCTCGCAATATCCTTCGCAAATCCCCAACCAGTATTCAAGGACTGGACGAAATCACAGGGGGCGGACTACCGAAAGGCAGACCGACGCTTGTCTGCGGCGGGGCGGGTTGCGGAAAAACCCTCTTTGCCATGGAGTTTCTTGTCCACGGGGCAATGCAACACAATGAACCGGGTGTATTCATAACCTTCGAGGAAACAGAGACGGAACTCAAGGCAAACGTTGCTTCGTTGGGTTTCGATCTGGACGCCCTTATAAAGCAAAAGAAGATTTTGATTGAGCACATCCAGACTGAACGGGGTGAAGTCGAACAAAGCGGTGAATATAGTCTGGAGGGGTTGTTTATCAGGATCCATCTCGCTATCGAGACCATCGGTGCTAAGCGTGTTGTGCTGGATACTCTCGAGTCCCTTTTTGCCGGTTTGCCAAATCCGCTTATTCTGCGCGCTGAGCTGCGCCGGTTATTGCATTGGCTGAAAAGGAAGGGTGTGACAGCAGTGATTACTGCAGAGCGGGGCGAAGGTACCCTGACACGTGAAGGTTTGGAAGAGTATGTTTCCGACTGCGTCATTCTCCTCGATCACCGCGTACACGATCAATCATCCATACGACGATTGCGAATTGTCAAGTATCGCGGCTCAACACACGGTACGAACGAGTATCCTTTCCTTATCAGCAAGGATGGCTTTTCTGTTCTGCCTGTCACCTCTCTCGGACTGAATTACTCTTCATCCCGGAAGAGAATTTCCACCGGTATTCCTCGTCTTGACACGATGCTTTCCGGCAAGGGTTATTTTCGCGGAAGTACAGTGCTTGTTTCAGGTACTGCCGGTACGGGGAAGACGAGCATTGCCGCACAGTTTGGTGAAGCGGCGTGCAAAAGGGGAGAACGCGTTCTCTTTTTTACTCTCGAAGAGTCCCCCAGTCAGCTTGTGCGCAACATGCGTTCAATCGGGATACATCTAAAAACATGGATCGACAAGGGGCTGTTTCTGTGTCAGGCAACGCGCCCCACACTCTTTGGTCTGGAAACTCACCTGACGACCAGTATCTCATTGATCAATCAATTCGAACCTGATATCGTTGTCTTCGACCCCATTAATGCATTCGTGATGGGAGAGAACCACAGTGAAGTGAAAACAATGCTACTACGCATTGTGGATTTGCTGAAGATGAAGAAAATCACTGCGTTCTTCACTAGTCTCTCTTCCGCTGTTAATAATCTTGAGTTTACAGACATCTACATCTCGTCGCTGATAGATACCTGGGTGCTTCTGCGTGACATTGAAATCGGAGGAGAACGCAACAGAGGCTTGTATGTTCTTAAGTCGCGCGGCATGGCGCACTCGAAT
>DAIPLH010000430.1:913-2817 GCA_036769325.1 Bacteroidota bacterium | reverse complement strand
TGGATAACGCACCCCTATTTGACCATCCCGGCTCGTTCAACCCGCGCTTCCTTCGGCTGGCGGACATCGACGGCTCAGGAACGATGGATATCGTTTATCTGGGAAAAAACGATTTCCGGGTCTGGATCAATCAGAACGGCAACGAGTGGATGAGTAAGCCACATATCATTTCGGCTTTTCCAGCTGTCCATGATTTGGCCGATGTTGCAGTGCTGGACCTTCTGGGATCGGGAACAGCCTGCATTGTCTACTCGACCATCCTTGGTACAGATCCAATGTGGTATATCGACCTGATGGGAAGCACGAAGCCGCACTTGTTCATCGGATACAAGAACAATTGTGGGTTGGAGGTCTCACTGGAATACAAATCCTCAACTCACTTCTACCTTGAGGACAGGAAGGCTGGAAGACCCTGGATATCAAAACTTCCATTTCCAGTTCATTGCATTGCGAAAACGATAGTCGAGGACAAGGTCCGGGAAACAGTCTTCACCACGTCCTACAGCTACCATCATGGGTATTTTGATCATCAGGAGAGAGAGTTCAGAGGTTTTGCGCGTGTGGAACAATATGACACAGAGGATTTTGCTCAGTTCAGTTTGAACGAAGCGAAGAACGTTGTTCAGGAAGACCTCCATCAACCGCCAGTCAAGACGATTTCCTGGTTTCACACCGGCGCATACGTCCGGAACCTCAAAATTCTTCACCAGTGCGAAAGTGAATACTTCACTAACGCTGTATTCGCTGAGCACGATCTACCCGAGCCCTTCTTTCCCCAAGGTCTGACAACCGATGAACTACGCGAGGCATACCGGGCGTGCAAAGGACTTCCCCTGCGGACCGAGGTTTATGCAGAAGATGGCACGGAAAGAAGCCCGTATCCATATTCGATCTCAGAGTCGACATTTGAAGTGCGGTTACTGCAACCAACCGGAGAGAACGAGAATGCTTCATTTCTTGTCATACCATCTGAGTCGATAGCCTATGGCTATGAAAGGAATGTTGGGGATCCCCGGATTTCGCACTCGCTTGTTCTTGCAGCAGATGAGCTCGGGAATATTACCCAGTCCGCTTCTGTGTCTTATCCGCGGGTCAGCCGCCCCGTTGCTCCGAATGAAATACCCGACGACGTCTGGAATGAACAGAACAAGCTCCATATCGGCTATGGCGAGTCACTTTTCACGAACGACATCGATCAGGACGATACTTATCGATTACGCGCCGCGTATGAAGGCAAATCGTATGAACTTTCCGGAATCATGCAGCCGCAGGAGGTTTACTTCTCGAAGCAGGGCATTGCGGCCGACATCGTGGCCTCCACCGAAATCCTTTTTGAAGTGGATTTTACGACCGGCCTTCAAAAGTGTCTCATCGGTCATCGCCGCGGATACTTTCTCAAGGATGATCTGAGCGGACCGCTCGCGCTCGGCGAGTTGTCTTCCCTGGCCATTGCCTACAAGTCATACATGATCGCCTTTACAGAAGGCCTGGTCACCAGGAACTATGGTTCCAAAGTGACTGAGGGAATGCTCGTTGATGGGCAGTATGTGCACTCTGAGGGGGACAACAATTGGTGGACTCAATCTGGAATCGCCCTGTATTCAAGCAGTCCACCTGATGACTTCTATACCCCCATCGGGGGTCGGGACGTGTTCGGCAATGACGGCTATGTCGAACTGGATGGTTACAAACTTCTCCCGATAGGGTTGACTGACGCTATTGGGAACAAGATTGCTGCCGTCAACGACTATCGGACGCTCTCTCCCGCCATCGTCACAGACCCAAACATGAACCGTGCGGCAGTCGAAACAGATGAGTTGGGCATGGTCGTAAAATCAGTCCTGATGGGGAAAGAAGGAGCCGGTGAGGGGGACACCATCGACGACCCAACCGCTCGAATAGAG
>DAIPLH010000430.1:0-903 GCA_036769325.1 Bacteroidota bacterium | reverse complement strand
TAGAGTATGATCTTTTTAATTGGAAAAACATGGGCAAACCCAACTATGCACACTCCTTCATGCGTGAGCGACATGGCGCTTCCAACCCGCGTTGGCAGGAAGGATATGTGTACAGCGACGGTGCAGGTAACGTTGTCATGGCGAAGGCACAAGCGGAGCCGGGCAAGGCGAAACGATGGAACGCTGAAACAGGGGAGATAGAGGAAGTGGATGCCGATCCCCGCTGGATCGGAAACGGCCGGACAATAGTGAACAACAAGGGAAATCCTGTAAAGAAGTATGACTCATTTTTCAGCACAACCTTCGAATATGAAGGTGAAGCTGCGCTCGTCGAATGCGGAATGAGCCCATTGTTGCACTATGATCCCTTGGGGCGAAACACCCGAACGGAATTCCCAAATAGTACCTTCAGCAAAGTTGAGTTCGAGTCGTGGCGCTCTAACGCATATGATGTCAATGATACGGTGAGGGACAGCAAATGGTATCTTGATCGGGGAAGTCCTGATCCGCTTTCGGCTGAGCCCACTGATTCTGAGCAGAGAGCGGCATGGCTGGCGGCAAAACATCATGACACGCCATCGACGATGTACAGTGATTCGCTCGGCCGGACTATTCAGACCGTTGTGGATTTCGGAGAGGGAAAGACAACAACAGTTCGTTCCGAGATGGATCTTGCCGGACGATACTCGAAGATCTATGACCAGTTTGGAAGAATGGTCGCGGAAAGCTACGTGAACATGTTAGGAGCAACGATTTATGGAAAGAGCGCGGAGAGGGGGGAACAGTGGGTTCTTGTCGATGTGCTGGGCCATTTGGTAAGGGTATGGGAAAACGACACGCGCGAAATGTGGGCAACCTACGACACATTGCACCGGCCAGTCAGCTCTTACGCCCGCGAGAACG
>DAIPLH010000078.1:9335-10068 GCA_036769325.1 Bacteroidota bacterium | reverse complement strand
GTGCCCGGCTCTACATACATCTTCCGCTTCAATGGATTGAACTGGGTTGAAGAGTTCAAACTCACAGCCAGCGATGGAGCACCGGGTGACCGCTTCGGACAGGCCGTTTCGCTTGACGGCGACTTTGCCCTTGTCGGAGCAGTCGGAGATGACGACAACGGCGACATTGCCGGGTCTGCATATATCTTTCATCGTGTGGGCACAACATGGGTCGAGCAGGAAAAACTTAAGCCCGCCGATGGCGCGGCATTCGACAATTTTGGACGGTCTGCCTCACTCTCCGGGAACTCTGCTCTTCTGGGAGCCGGAGGGGATGATGACAACGGGCCATACTCAGGATCTGCCTATCTCTTCCACTATGATGGGTCAACCTGGACGGAGCAAACCAAACTGATCGCGAGTGATGGAGCGGCTATTGACCATTTCGGAGGGTCACTATCTCTGTCCGAAGACTACATCCTTGTTGGAGCGTATGGGGACGATTCATGGACCGGTTCCGCTTATGTGTACACAACGGGCCTTGCTTGTGAAGACTTCTCCCAGTTCCAGACACGCTGCCGTCCAGGCGGGATCATTAAGGCAAGGGTGATCATGACTGACGTCTCACACACAGGAGAAGTAGTGGAGATCAGCATCGATGACATTCCCTACCAGGTTACTATCGCTGCAAATGGAAGAGGTCAGTTCTCACAAGGTGGGTTTGGCCCGGGCCAACATACCGTTGAACTCACAA
>DAIPLH010000078.1:8095-9325 GCA_036769325.1 Bacteroidota bacterium | reverse complement strand
AACTGGCCACTTCCCCCAAGGTCCGTCTAGCCCGAGCTAGCCTCCCGTCAAAATCACAAGCCCCGGACAATGTTTTGATCCGATTATGGTAACCTGCCGGACAAGTCTGGACGAAGCAGGAAACGATGGCTGGGACAGTGAAGATATCTCGCAAGGCCCCACAGAGACTGCCTTGCTGGGCAACTATCCCAATCCGTTCAATCCATCAACGACTATCACCTACACTGTCGCACAAACCACATTGGTGACGCTCAAGATCTTCAATACGCTTGGGGAAGAGATTGCAACACTGGTTAACGAGATGCAGCCCGCAGGTGTGCGATCGGCGACTTGGAATGGGCGAAACTCGAACGGCGCTTCAATTGCCAGCGGGATCTATATGTACAGGCTGTCTGCTGGCGACGTTGTTCTGACGGAGAAGATGCTCTACCTGAAATAAGCGGTAAGGAACAGTTTCGCAAACCTCAAGCAAATGCCAGTTGATCCCTGGCATTTCTTGTTTGCATCCTCTGCGATTCTCTGCGTTCTCTGCGTCTCTGCGTTAAAGGGCTATGACAATAAACTTCATCGCGAAGCCGGAGCCTATTCCTTTGCCTTCATCGGCGGCAAAGCAAACGCCTTGACATCCGACTGAAACCCCGCATCCCGATGTGAGCTGTCGCAGAAAGGCTTGTTCTTGCTCTGGCCACAACGACAGAGCGAGATAGTTGTACGGCCACCGAGATCGAAGACATTCCCCTCCATATCAACAATCTGAAAATCTCCCTCAACCCGGAGGGAACCGTTTGGTTTTGGAGTTATTTTTGCAGGCATGGCATCCACCGAGGGATGTGAGAGGGATAAACTTCCTGAAAGGTACCAAAGAGAAAGTGAATATCAAGGAGGGAGTAAAAGGTAGTGACATGGTTTGGTCTTTGAAGGCAACACAAAATAAGGCTTGGCGTCATGGCGTCTTGGCCCGGCCTCCGGCCGAGGCCTCGTCTCAAGACGGGCGGTTAAATCCCCCAAAAAAACGGCAGGAGCCCCGAGACCATCCGGGACTCCCACCATCTATCCCACCACGGATTACTTTGCGAGAATCAACCGCTTTGTTGAAACCAACTCACCACTTCTCAACTGATAGAAGTAAGTACCGCTCGCCAATCCACCTGCGTTCCACTGATAGTGATAACCGCCTGCGTCAAGGTATTCCGCAACCAGCGTTGCAACAGTCTGACCCAGGGTGTTCGC
>DAIPLH010000078.1:0-8085 GCA_036769325.1 Bacteroidota bacterium | reverse complement strand
CCAATTGTTGTTGACGGGTTGAAGGGATTTGGATAATTCTGATTCAGGTTGAAGCCGGACGGGATCGTCGATACAGCATTCACAGACGTTGTTCCGTCTGCATTGTCCCTGAGGATCACCCCGTTTTCACCGACAACAGTAGCACTCCCCTCCCCGGTCATCGACACGCTGTAAAGTGTCCCGCTGGTATTACTCTCTTCAGCTTCCCATGTCTTCCCACCATCCCTGGTCCGAAGAATCGTGCCACCCGTGCCTACCGCAACACCGTGACGATCGTTCGCAAAGGAAACGCTCCAGAGCCATTCCCCGGTTCCACTTTCTTTAAGAACCCATGAATCGCCGGCGTCGGTTGACTTAAGAATTGTCCCGTTTTCCCCCACAGCATAGACAATATTCCCGTCGACAGCACAGACTCCCCGGAGGCACGACAGGGTGCCGCTTGGGACAGACTGCCATTGCGTTCCCCCATCGGTCGTTCGCAGAATCAGTCCATCGGATCCCACTACAATCCCGCGGCCTGAACCCGCAAACGCAGCTGAGTACAGAATCACGGTCATACCGCTCGACTGGGGAGTCCAGCTCGCCCCGGTATCTGTCGTCCAGAGAATTGTCCCTTCATTTCCTACAGAAGTCCCGGGGCCGGATCCTGAGAATGCGATCCCCCGGAGATGCTCCGTGGTCTGTGTCGCCACCGGAATCCACGTATAGCCCGCATCCGAAGACCGGAGCATTGTGCCGTTTCCCCCGACGACACCAATCTTGTTCATCTCCGTCGCCGAGATGGAAAGGAGATGTTCCTGCGTCCCGCTTGCACGGAGTTCCCAGGTGAGACCTGCATCAGTGGTCGCGAGGATGGTTCCGTGGTTTCCAGTCACAATCCCATTTGCTTCGTCGAAGGAGTAGACACCTCGCAGGTGTTCAGTAGTCCCGCTCTGTTGGGAAATCCATTCATCTCCCATCATGACAGCAGCAGGAAAGAGAAAAAGAAAAGTAAGTAAACAGGCCCGGGTCATGCGACCTCCGATGGAATGTTGGGATATAGTAGGAATCAGTGCCGATCCAGCAAAATGTTTATACTTGACATGATTATGAGTGTATGTTGGATCGAGCACTGTGCCCTTTTATTGTAGAAGTATTTAGTTGGAGGGCACTAGTCCAGAAATTGAATCCGAGGAGTTAACCAACGCCACCTGCCAAGCGGAAAGCTGATTGCCCGGATGGCATCAGCGACGTGTGTTTCTTCTTTGAGACGCCGGCGGGAGTCGAACCCACATTGGCTGCCTTGCGGACAGCCGCCTTCCTGTTCGGCAACAGCGTCGTGTGTTTCAGTTGCTTGAGACGCCGGCGGGTATCGAGCCCGCATCAGCTGTCTTGCGGACAGCCGCCTTCCCTGTCGGCATCAGCGTCGTGTGTTGGTAATCGGTGCGAACTAACATGAACAAGGTAATCAACTCTCCTCCGCGTGTCTGTGATGGCAAGCAAAACCACTCCATGAATGGAATTTGAGCTAATTCCGCCGATTGCCATTGTTCAATTGATGCGTTTGGCGACCGGGAAACGGTTGGAGAAGGTAAATCGCGACTATCAGGCAAGACCCAGGTGATTCAAATCACCAGGGTTCGATTGAGGATGACTGAGGATCCAAAAAAAAGGGGAGCTAAAGCGCTCCCCTTCGGCATGCTTGAATGATTCAACCCTACTTTGAAAGAATCAGTTTCCTTGTCTCGATAGCGGAACCTGCCTTCAGTTGATAGAAATACACCCCGCTTGATTCAAGTTCTGCATTCCATGTCGCGTTGTACAATCCGGGTTCCTGAATCTCATTGACCAGAGTTGCAACAGCCCGGCCGAGAACATCAAAAACTGTCAGGACCACTTGTTGACGGTCTGCCAACTGATAACGGATTGTTGTTGAGGGATTGAAAGGATTGGGATAGTTCTGGTCAAGTCTGAATGATCCCGGTTGGACCGCAGGCCCTACCCCGGTTACAACCTCGTCATAGGAAACAACGATTGCTGAATTCATCGCAAGATCTTCGGTCAGCGTGGTCGTGACTCCGTCCGGCCAGATGATCATCATTTGGTCAATGTGATCCGCATCCGCGAGGTAGAAATGGAGTTCAAAGCCGTTTTGCGCAGAAAACGCATTTCCACCGTAGAGGGTTCGCCAAACCTGCCAGGGCTCCCCACCTTCCTTGCTGACCTCCAACACTATGCGCGTTCCTATCGCATCTTTGCTCACGTTGAACCCGTTGCCGACAGGCCTCACCCTGAATGTGGCTGGCGCATCCAGAGCAACCCGGAAAAGACGATTTGGCTCCCGAACCTCACGACTTCCGCTTGCAGTTCCGCCGTTGACGACTCCGATCTCCAGGATTCCATCCCGATCAACATCAATTCCGGTTACGCCATGTGTCCGGTAGGGATACGGAGGAACAGGGAACCCGTCGGGTATCTCTGCCGGAAAATCAATCAGCGATGTGTTGTCAACATAGGAGACAACGCCGCCGTCAACGACCGAAGTAAAGAATTGGTCAGCAACACCTGCATGGGGTCCACCATTGCCGACATAGATGTCGGGATAGCCGTCACCGCTGACGTCTGCAACCATGCATCCCATGACGCCGTTGACGGCCACATAGTTATCGTTCAGGACGGTCGATTCAGCAATATTCTCGAACATTCCGGCATGATTGATAAACAGTGTATGCCCATCCTCGTACGGACTACCATGGCGGGCGTCATCCGGCCCCCTCATGAATCCGATGATATCCTCCCACCCGTCATTATTCAGATCCGCGGCGGCACAGGCAAAAGACTTGTGAGGAAAATGAAGATCATGCCCGGGCATGGACACTTCGGTTGTGACATCTGAGAATGTCCCGTCCCCGTTGTTTCTCCAGAGAATATTCATCCCGTTGAAATTGTTTTCGTAGAGATCCTGGTCAGTGTCGTTATCGTAGTCAAGAAAGACCGAGTGACGCGTCATTGCGAGGTAGCTTCCGAGCCCTGCCTCATACGTTACATCAGTGAATGTTCCATCGCCGTTGTTCCGCCACAACGTATTGCGTCCGACCAATTCCGGAAAATCGAGGATCGAATCCTCATGGATGTTCCCATTGACAAAAATATCCACATCTCCATCTCTATCGTAATCAGCGGCCGCAGCATTTGCACTTGCTGTAGGGACGGGGTCTGTACGACCTGCCCTCCGCGCGTTCCAATCGCGCGGCCTGTCTGATGGAGACATCTCCTCTCCGGTACAGTCATCCTCCAGATCGGATGGCTCGAAGAAAAGACCAGGCGGGAGGTCTGCTCCCGGTACGGGTCCCGCCACACCGGCCTCTGACGTAACATCGGTGAATAAGAGCTCTCCCGTCGTGACGCCATTCAGAATCCAATCATTGCGGTAGAGGTGGTTCAGTCCGATCCCTTCGTTACCACCATTTGTCACAAAGAGGTCGTAATCTCCATCGTTGTCGTAATCGAATGCAACTCCGCCCCAGGCAAGGTCACCAACCAGAAGCACCTGACTCAACTCGAAGCTTCTCTGTGATCCAATACCAGGGACATTCCTCAGAATGATTGACTCATCACCCGGATTGCCGATGAAGAAATCAATATAGCCGTCCAGATCAAAATCCGCAGCGATATCCGCCCTTCCTTTTTTATGATGGCCAAGACTGGTATCCTGGAAGGAAGATTCGAGCCCAATATCAGTCACGGAGATGATATCATCGAAAGCTTCAGAATTGCCCGATGAGAAAGTAAGTAGTAAAGTGAGGATGGTAAGAATTCGTTTCATGGCGATAGTTCCTGAATATGGTCCGCAGCCGTCAAGGAGGGGGTTGGCGAAAACTTGCATTGGTATCAAACAAATTTCCCGCTAAAAATGCAAGATTTTTCTGACTTTATTCGAAATACCCGTTCCTGTGTTCGAAACTCATCCGGTCTACAGTTTTGCCTCCCACTTTTTTTGGTTACTTTGTTTTTCACGCAACTGAGGTTTGATTGCTCTCACATGAAAATTCTGGTAAAATCTGTTCATTTTTGACAAGGCACACATGAGGATATTCAGTCGAGGAGAGGTCATAGGTCAACGATGATGGACGTTCGTAACAGAAGTCGAATCAGACACGCCACACTCCTTGTTGTGGCAGGTTTCGTTGCCGGGAACCAGCCGGCAAACTCCCAAACGGGCTGGCACTGGCAGAACCCGATCCCACAGGGAAACACTCTCAACTCAGTGGTCTTCACCGATCAGAACACAGGGACGGCGGTGGGGTGGTTCGGGACCATTCTCCGGACAACCGATGGGGGCACAACATGGCTGAACCAGCCCTGTCTTACCTCGACTCACCTTACCACAGTCACGTTCGTCAGCCCCGAGATCGGATATGCTGTTGGCTATTCAGGAACTATTCTCCAGACGACCGATAGCGGCGAGTCGTGGACCATCCAACCAAGCGGAACCACCCGCGTCCTTCAGGATGCATCATTCTCCGGCGTCTATGTCGGCACCCTGGTCGGCAATGGCGGCACCATCCTGCGCACCACGGACGGCGGTGCCGTTTGGAAGAGTCAGGAAAGCGGAACCGAAAGCGACCTTCTCGGGGTTGCATTTGTGGATGAGCTGACAGGAATCGCCGTTGGCGCCGGTGGAGCAATCCTCCGAACCTCTGACGGCGGAGCGACCTGGAGTCCCAGGCCCAGTGGAACAGCAAGCAATATCCAGAGCGTCTCCTTCGTCGATCGTAATGTTGGAATGGCTGCCGGATCAGAAGGCGTACTTCTTCGAACAACCGATGGAGGAAACACCTGGACAGCACAATCGACGGGCACTCCGACGATTTTTTATGGGCTCTCGTTTACAGATAACGCGGTCGCAACAGCGGTCGGTTTTTTTGGAAGTATCTTCCGGACGACAGATGGCGGTGCCGTGTGGGCCAGTCAGCCCAGTGGCACGGGACACTCATTGTACGGGATCTGTTTAATGGAACGGCGGTCGGAAGCAATGGAACAATTCTCAGGACGACTGATGGGGGCACTCTGTGGACAAGCCAGGTGGTTGGACCTGTGGAGGACTTGTTCGGAATCACGTGCCTCGACTCCGGCACCTGCACTGTGGTCGGGGGAAATGGATTAATACTTCGCACAACCAACAGCGGATCCAACTGGACGACCCAATCCGGAGGAACAGGTGAGTATCTCCTCGACGTCGAATTCATAGACGTTCAAACCGGCACAGCGGTGGGCTCCAACGGCACAATCCTTCACACGACAAATAGTGGTGAAACCTGGCTGAGCCAGACAAGCGGGACGAGGTTCGCACTGTACAGTGTCGATTTCATCGATGCGTACGTCGGCATGGCGGTTGGTGACAGCGGGACACTCCTCCGGACAATCGACGGTGGAAATACCTGGACATCGCTGGAGAGCGGGACATTCAGCCACCTGTATGACATCAGCTTCATCAATGAGAGCATCGCAACGGCCGTCGGGTTCCGGGGAACAATTCTTCGAAGCGTCGACGGTGGAGCCACCTGGGCTCCCCAACCGATTGAATCGAGGCATAGCCTTACGAGCATCTCGTTTGTCGACCCGGATACAGGCAGCATAGTCGGCCTTGGTGGAGTAATCCTCCGGACAACCAATGGTGGCAGCACGTGGACCTACCAGGAAAGCATCGCGGCCGAGCATCTCTGGGGGGTTTCTCTCGCAAGCGCCGACATTGGAGTTGTAGTCGGCAATGCAGGCATTATTCTTCGGACAACCAACGGTGGAGATGACTGGGAACGCCAGGAAAGCGGAACCTCGACGGACCTTCTCGCAATTGCGCTCATGGATGAGATGACCGGAACCATCGCCGGGGGACTGGGAACCATCCTTAGCACAACTGTAGGTGGAATCGCTGAGGACGAACCGTACCCGGGATCCATTCCAGAGACCTTCCGGCTCATGCAGAACTACCCGAACCCATTCAATCCGAATACAACGATCCGTTTTCAGATCCCGGTGCAATCACTCGTGACCATCAGGATTTTTGACATCCTTGGCCAGGAGGTCGCAACGCTTGTCAACGAAACAATGGATGCGGGGACCTATAGCAGAATTTGGGATGCAAGGGGTGTAGCGAGTGGAACATATCTCTATCGCTTACAGGCGGGAGACCATATCGAGACGCGGAAACTTCTGTTGGTGCGTTGATCGAGAATAGAGAATGGTGAATCGGGCTTGTCGTCCAATTTACTATTCACACTTCACGATTCACAATTGACAACCCCGTTGTGAATCGTAAATCGTGAATCCACAATCGTGAATCGAGCAGAGCATCCCCACCCGACCGCTATCCCAACGGCACCAGCTCCCCTGGGTGGGGATGCATCCCGATCCTTCTAGCCGGTTATGATCACAAGGTATCGCTCCTGCCAGAACTTATCCGGGTTGAGAATTTGAAGATTTGAACTCTCTTCGCCGTTCTCGGACTGGTAGAATTCCTCACTTCGCTTCGGGATTATTTCCTCAATTTCACCTTCAACCGTGATGGAACGGTCTCCGGTCATATCGAACGGATTGAAGAGCGACTCGTCAACCCCGCTCGCAAGAACCGCTGTCGAACCGAGCCCGAGAAAACCGCCCTCATCGCTGATGATTCCCAGTTCTTCGAGTTCGTCCCTGGTTCCCGTAATGTAATAGACGGTATTCAGTTCGGTTTCCTTCGCCTGAATAATCGCATCCCGTTCAACAACCTGATTTGATTTCTCAGCAACCTGATTCCTGAGGTCACCAAGGTCCGTCTCTAACATCGCAATTGTCTGTTCCCGTTCGGCAAGCTGTTGCTTCAGGGAGGCAACCATCTCGTTCAGCCCCTTGTGTTCCCGGGAGAGTGACCCGACTTTCTTCTCAAGTCTGGCAATCTCTTTCCGGTTCTTTTCCAGAGAATTGCCGATCTTTTCAACTTGGTTCAGCAGATCCACGCGTGACTCAGTGCTCGTCGAAGAGACTCCTCCCTCCTGTTTCTCTGCCTCCAGCCTGATCTGTTCCTCGGTCTGACGAACATCTTCAAGATCAGCGTATACCGCGTTGATTGATGCAACGATTTCATCGAAGTATGCATCTCTGCTTCCGATCACTGATTGCAATGAATCCATCTTGCCCTGCATCAGAACCACTTCCTTTTCCAATTCTTTCTCACGCGCGTCGCATCCCAGCAGAACAAGGCCTGCCAGCACCATGAGAACTCCGTGATTGGCTTTCATGCTAACCTCCTGTAAGGGGTGATTGATGATTCGAGTGTCCGACCTTCGGCTGACTTATGCAGCCGTGTTGCAAATGAAGGTCGATATAGGTCCGGTTGCAGGGCTCTGTTGGGGCATTGCACGAGGAGTGCAAAAAGAGCCCCACAACCGTTTGGTCGTGATCTACAAATAGACGATTCTTGCCTTGTACTCTCAGACGATTCTTGCCTTGTACTTTGCTCTGTACCGGTAATCCCCGGAAGAGCCACACCCGCGTAGTAACATGTAAAGTACCCGACGCTCACGATAGTCTTCTCTTCATGATGCCCTCTACACGACGAGAGAACTACATTCCTGTCTCCCCGGTGGGTAACTTACCCTTTGTTACTTCGCCGGGGGACAGGGCCGACCCCGTCCAACGCTGTGCGTGGCGAGCCGGATTCTATTCCCCCCCCTCTTCAACCATCGTGCCATGGTTTATTTCCCCCATGCTCCCCGCGAAAATTCAGGCGAATTCATAGATCCAGGCGTTTTTTCCGGCGCTGACACTTTGAATGGATTGGGGGATATGGATGTATTCCCGCACTACTTTGAAGAATCCCCGCAGTCCGGTCCGTTCAGTCTTATTCAGTCTGTCCAGTCGATCCAGTCCATTCAGTCTGTCCAGTCCGTTCAGTGACCTATTCGCGTGAATTCGCGGTTCACTCAACCGTATAAGCAACCGCGAATAAGACGCGAATGAACGCGAATCATGATTCACTTAGGTTGCTATTCGCGTGGATTCGCGGTTCACAGGTTGAATTCCGATGAACTCACCCCCTTAGCTTGGATCAAACCATTTCCCCCT
>DAIPLH010000077.1:0-10107 GCA_036769325.1 Bacteroidota bacterium | reverse complement strand
CAAAGAAAGCTGACAATACGTTCTGTGTGCCATACACCGAGGATACACATTCCCTCAATTCCTTCCTCAGGTGTTGCACTTCATTATTGAACTCGTGAATCAACAATCGACAGCCGGCGCGGGGATAACACGGGGGACACCCGATGTTGCTCAACCACCCCTTGATCCCCTCCTTCCGAAAGGAGGGGACGCGGGCGGTTTGGGTCCAATTCACGATTGTCGATTGACCACTAACAATTGTGAACGATGGAAGGCGCGGGGTAATGGTGACACCCAAACAAAGCTTTCCCCTCCTCAATGAGGAGGGGATGAAGGGGTGGTGGTGCCCTCTTCAAGTTGCCTTACAGGAAATTCGCCACCGCAAGCGTGAAATGGAACAAGGTCGGACTGCTCAGCCGCCAGGTGAAATCACATCTCACCAGTTCAAAGATCCGGCTGATCCCGAAGCCAACCTCTGAATACCAGCCGGGTGTATTGGGCAACTTAAGACTTGTGTACGGGGCGGATGGTTGAGTACCTCCCCTGCTGTTTGCCACACCTCCATGGATGATGAATTCGATGTTGTTCTTGTAGAGGAAAGGAATGTCGAGCCAGAGGAACGGAAGAGTCCTGAAATTGTGTTCAACATTGAGGGCAACATATTCACTCCCGAAGAACTCCTTCACACGCATTCCTCTCATGACCCCGAACGGTCCATAGCCGCTCGACGAAGACTCAAGAGCGAAAACCCGTTGCCTCGGGGCCTCCTCGCTTGCTGCACCGGCCGCCAACCGTAACCTGAACCCCGGAGGAGAAAAATAGCGGTCCCCGAAGGTCGGAATAGTCAGCGTGCCGATTACCTGGCAACGAAGAAAGTCGAATCTACTCTCTCCTATCTCGGGCGAGACCTCCAGCAGCATGTCAAGTCCATCCCGCGCAACGATATCGAGCGGTGTGGGCTTCCGGCCAAAACTGAGGTCAAGCTGGATGCTCCGGAACCTGCCATCTTCGATTGCTGGATTTGCCCGAAACTCCTGGACCCCCGTGAAGAATCCGTAATCCGTGTTCACGATGGCATCGGAATGATCCTGGTCGATGTACGTTACTTTCCCTCTCACTCTTCTCGTTGGTTCAAACGATACAAAGACCTCCCAACCCTCCGATACGTAATAATCCCGATAGTCATTCCTCACAAACAGCGATGTGAGCGAATTGAACTCTTTCTCAAAATACCCCTGCTCAGGAATTACGCTGAGCCGGTTCGCGTAGTCGACGCCAATCCCCCAATGTCTCGTCGTATCGAGGAAGACTGTGGCGCCTGCGTGGTACGTACTCTTCTTGTCGCTGAACCCGTAGGCATATCCCCCGCGCACATCCAGCCGGTTGAAAAGCTTCTCGAATGAAAACTTTCCACCCAAATGCAATCCCTCAACGCGATTGTATTCGATATCGACAAACTTCAGCAGTGAGAACGAATCATCCCCGGCCCCGCCGAGCGTTGCCGCCAGGCCGCCGGGCCTGAACTGCACTTCGAGCGTCTGTGTGCTGTCGAGCGTCTGATACGCGGTCTGCTCTTCCACTGTAAGCGGCAGCGCGCCCGGTCCGCTCCATACGGTTGAATCATAGGCAGCCACAGTTGAGTCCACGCTCAACCTGGGCTTCTGGAAGATGCTGTCGGGAACCGGAATATTAATGAGATAGTCGGTGATCACCGACGTCTGCGAAAAGCCGATGTCGGGCAGACTAAACCCGGGAACGCCCACACGGAATCGTCCATCGATCCGTATGTCGGCAGGTAGCCAGTAGGTCCCTTCAAACTGCGAAAACTGCTGTCTGTACCTCAGCGTTTTCTCCTTGATGAACGGAAGCAGAAACGCCTCATTCGGCTCCACGTCCACCCCGATCAGCGCATAGGTGCCACCCTCAATACTGACTGTCCCCCTGAACCGGGGCACAACATCCGACAACGGGATCAGTGCAATCTCGTAAACCTCACTCCGCCCGGACGACCGGGTTCGCAGAAGTTTAAAGTCGTAATGATCGAACGCATTGTCCGCGATCGGACCGATGAAGGTGTGACGGAGGAAGCGGATCTCGTTCTCATAGAAATTGAGCAGACGACCCACCGATGCGAAGTTCATTGTCTGCTCGATGTTCTCCGTCTGTCGCTTCTGACTCGTCACTTCATGCAACGTATCACCCTGGCGCCAGTAGCCGGTGGTGAAGGCCTCCGTGATACTCGCAATCGTCGTGTCCTTCCGGAGTATCTGTCTTGTAAAAGCTGACATTTGATACGAGTGCAGACGGTCGATCCATTGCTGCTTGTTCGCGATCGCGCTCCGGATAATCGCGTACGCGGGGTCTTCACCTGAGACGACGATCTCCGGCAGGATAATCTCCGACTCTGTGAGGGCAAAGTCGTGGCTCCGGTCCCCGGAGAGACTGATCCGTACTGAATCAGGCCTGAAACCAAGCGAGCTTGCCACCAGCAGATACTCTCCCGGCTCCAGTGTAAGCCTGTAGAGGCCTTCGCTGTTGCAGACGGTCCCGCGGGAGGTATTGATAACGCGGACGATTGCTGACGGGATCGGATCGCCCGAAGCGGCCGAGCGGATGTGACCGGAGACTGTGTAAGAATGCGTTTGTGTCTGTGCGCTGTCGGTCTGAACCATGACCAAAATCAGGCAGCCGCCGATCATGCGGCCCAGGAAAAAACTCTTTATCATTGTGTAGACACTCATGCGAACAAGTGTACGTGAGTACGAAGGAAAAGTCAACGCCCTTAGGACACAGAAATCGCTGAGACCCGACCGACCGATGTTCGAACAATGACAGGCGGGCGGGCGCGGAGTTCGGAGAGGAATCGTGAGAGTTATTCCGTAATTCTGTTCCCTCTGCGTTTTCTCCGCGTTCTCTGCCTCTCTGCGATTAATACCCTGGCCCAAACCACCTAAACCCGTCCGGTCCCATGCCACCACGTAGCTTCATCTTCCGCGTTGCACAGGTTCTCCTGTTATTCACCGGCGGCCTGCTCGCGATTGCATGGTACCTCCATGAGAAGGACTATGCAGAGTACTTCATTGAGCGAAAGGGGGAGTACCGGAGTTTTCAGCAGCAGCCCGCGAATAGCGACTCGTCGTTCCGGAAGAGCTGGCTGACAATCACCGGCAGCAGCGGGCTCGTCGTGGAGTGCGGCATCCTCGCGCCATCGAAGGAAGGTCGTTACCCTGTGGTGGTTGTTCTCGGCGGAAAGGCGACAGGGAAATACGCGATCGACTATGCCTTCGACATCGAGGATGTGCTCATCGTTGCCGTTGAATATCCCTACGATCCACGTCCGTCTTATTCCCTCCCTGCGTTTTTATCCGACGTACCGGCAATCCGGTCGGCGTTGCTCGACATGGTCCCCTCGGTGATGCTGCTGATGGATTACCTGGCAACCCGTTCTGATGCCGACACGAATCGGATCATTCTTCTCGGCTACAGTTTCGGGGCTCCGCTCGTCCCGGTGATTGCGGCTCATGACCGCAGGCCTGCATTCGCCGCCATGGTGTTCGGCGGCGGGGATCTGCATGACCTCATCCGTCACAACGTCCGCCGGTGGGAAAGCGCGCTCGTTTCTGAGTTCGTGGCGGCGCTTGGCGGATTGCTCCTCCGCCCACTCGAGCCCCTCCGCTATGCAGACCGCATCTCACCCATGCCACTCCTGATGATCAACGGAACGCAGGACGAACAAATCCCCCGGACTTCTACCGAACGCTTCTACGCTGCCGCATTGGAACCGAAAAAGATTGTCTGGCTCGAATCCGCCCATGTGCGAAAGGAAAATGTTGAACTGACCAGAGCGATCATCCGAACATTAAAAGAGGAACTCGGAAGAGCGGGAGTATTAGAAGAAGTCCGAAGTCGATAGTCAGTAGTCGATAGTCGGAAGCGAGTCAGTTCAGTCTGTACAGTCTAACTAGTCTATTCAGCGCAAAAGAAATCGCAGAGGCGCGGAGTACGCAGAGAAACGCAGAGGGTCATTTCTGATGTTTTTTGGACTACTGACCACCGACTGTCGACTATACGCCCTGGCCCATCCAAGCCCTTTGCTCTCCCCTACTTCCGCGTTCCGACTTTCTCGTTCCGCGTTCTGCTCTTTTGCTTTTCCTTCCCTTTTTTCCTTCATTGACAAGCAAGAATGCCGGTGTTTACAAGGTTGACGTGCCGCGCTTTTCCCCGCATCGAACGGTTCTTTCCCCTAATGCAATGATTCTTACGGACAGAAAAATCCTGGAGGAGATTGGAAAAGGGACGATTGTTATTACCCCCTTTGACAGGAAATTCCTCGGGACCAATTCTTACGATGTTCACCTTGGCCATCATCTGGCGGTGTACAGAAGCGATATTCTCGACGCACGCGTCAACAATGACGTCGACTATTTCGTGATCCCGGAAGAAGGACTGATTCTGCTTCCCCACCGGCTCTACCTCGGTGTCACACAGGAGTACACCGAAACGCATGCGCATGTCCCGTTTCTCGAAGGAAAGAGCAGCGTCGGCCGGCTCGGTATCGACATCCACGCGACTGCCGGCAAAGGAGACGTCGGCTTCTGCAATACCTGGACCCTCGAAATATCCGTCAAACAACCGGTCAGGATCTACCGCGATATGCCAATCGGACAACTGATCTATTTTGAAGTTTCCGGGACCGTCGAGGTCCCTTATGGGAACAAGACATCCGCAAAATACAATACCCGTACCGAAAAGCCTGTCGGTTCGATGATGTGGAAGAATTTTCTGAAGTAGATTCTTATGGATCGCCCTCTTCGGCAATAACATGAGGACAAGCATATGTCAATGAAGGCACCCACCACCAACCAGAAGCTCCTTCAATGGGTTGATGATGTGGAACGACTATGCAAACCTGACTCTGTGCACTGGTGTGACGGATCCAGTGAAGAGTATGACCGCTTGTGTAATGGACTTGTTTCGTCGGGGACATTCACGCGGTTGAATCCTACGCTGCGACCGAACAGTTACCTGGCCTTCTCGGATCCATCCGATGTCGCGCGCGTTGAGGATCGCACCTTCATCTGCAGCGTGAGGCGCCAGGATGCCGGACCAATGAACAACTGGATGCATCCGAAAGAGATGAAAGAAACTCTTTCGAAGCTTTTTGACGGATGCATGAGTGGAAGAACCATGTATGTGGTGCCATTCAGCATGGGTCCTCTTGGATCACCAATATCCCATATTGGCATCGAGATCACAGACTCTCCGTATGTCGTGGTCAGCATGAAGATCATGACCCGCATGGGCACAAAGGTCCTTGACGTTCTTGGGGACGCGGACTTTGTTCCGTGTCTTCATTCCGTCGGGGCACCCCTGAAGCAGGGACAGAAGGACGTTGCCTGGCCATGCAACAGGGATCATAAATACATTGTGCACTTCCCCGAGGAACGTGCGATCTGGTCGTTTGGAAGCGGCTATGGCGGAAATGCTCTTCTCGGCAAGAAATGCTTTGCACTCCGCATTGCATCGGTGATGGCGCGGGATGAAGGATGGCTCGCTGAGCATATGCTCATCCTCGGAATCGAAGCACCGGATGGAGAGAAAACCTATATCGCGGCCGCATTTCCGAGCGCCTGCGGCAAGACGAATCTTGCCATGCTTATCCCCCCAAAGGCATTAAAGAGCTACAAGGTCACAACCGTCGGTGATGACATTGCCTGGATCAAGGAGAAGGAGGACGGCCGTCTCTACGCAATCAATCCCGAAGCAGGATACTTCGGCGTTGCCCCCGGGACTTCAGAAAAGTCAAACCCGAACGCGATGGCAAGCATCAGGTCGAACACCATCTTCACAAACGTCGCGCTGACTCCCGACGGCGACGTCTGGTGGGAGGGGATGACTGATACACCGCCGAAGAAGCTCACCGATTGGCGCGGACAGGATTGGACTCCCGAATCCGGACGCCCCGCTGCACATCCGAATGCACGCTTCACCGCTCCCGCCCAACAGAACCCTGCCATTGATGCAAACTGGGAAGATCCGAACGGGGTGCTGATCAGCGCTTTCGTTTTTGGCGGACGAAGAAGCTCAGTTGTTCCCCTTGTCTACCAAGCAGTCAACTGGAACTTCGGCGTCTACCTTGCTGCGACAATGGGGTCGGAAACCACAGCGGCTGCAACGGGCGCCGTCGGTACGGTCCGAAGAGACCCGATGGCCATGCTCCCGTTTGCGGGATATCATATGGCCGACTACTTCAACCACTGGCTCCAGTTCGGCCGAAACCTCTCCAACCCCCCGCGGATTTTTGGCGTGAATTGGTTTCGCAAGAATGAGAATGGAAAATTTCTCTGGCCGGGATTTGGAGAGAATATGAGGGTGCTCAAGTGGATCGTGGACCGCGTTCACGGCAGGGGGTATGCCATCGAGAGCCCGCTCGGGTGGATGCCGCGGTACCAGGACATCAACTGGGAAGGGCAGGAGGGGTTCAAAGAAGAAGACTTCAACAAACTGATGAGCGTGAACAGCGAATCCTGGAAAGAAGAGATCCTCTCCCACGAGTCCTTGTTCTCTCTGATGTACGATCGACTTCCTCGTGAATTCACGTTCATGAGAGAACTGATCCTCTCCTCACTCTGGCGTTCGCCGGAAAACTGGGAGATGGCAGATGAGTAGTCCGTTTTTCTCTTCCCCGGTGTAGGTCAGCTATCTGCATTCTTACCTCTCGTTGTGATAACGACAATCCGTAAAGGAGTTACAATGCGCAAACGTATTCTCACGTTCGTCCATTTCCTTACAGCGTTCGTGGCTGCCGGGGTTATGGCACAGACTTCTCCTCCGGATGGAATCCGGGATAACACTCCGACCGTTCATGCATTTATCAATGCGCGGATTGTCCAGGCACCCGGAAAGGTCATCCCTCAGGGGACTCTCGTTATCCGGGAAGGAATTATCGAGTCTGTCGGAACAGGTAGTGCTCCGCCGGATGCTATGGTGTGGGATTTGAAGGGGATGTCAATCTACCCGGGACTCATCGATTTGTCCTCAGGGTACGGTGTCCCCAAACCACCGGGTCCAAGAAGGGGACAGGAGGAACAACCACAAAAGCCCCGTGAGGAACCAGGCGGCGCCCAGAATTGGAACAACCAGGTCCGTGCAAACCAGGACGCAGCAAGGCTTTTTCGTCCTGACGACAAAATGGCGGCTGATCTCCGCTCACAGGGAATCACGTCGGCCCTTGTCATCCCGAATCGTGGAATTTTCCGCGGGACGAGTGCGCTGGTTCATACCGGCGAGGGAACACCGAACGAGCTGATTCTCCGCGAAGCAGTTGCCCATCACATTACTTTTGAGGTCGATTCTGAAGGCGACGGATATCCGCAATCACTTATGGGAGCGATCGCACTTGTTCGTCAGACAATGCTGGATGCGAAGTGGTATGGCGCGGCGCAGGCAGCGCACGTGGAAGACCCTTCTCTTCCCCGTCCGGAAAAGGATGAGGTCCTGGCCTCCCTTGCCCCCGTCGTTAACGGAAAAATCCCGGTTGTGATGGAAACATCGACAGAACGTGATCTGTTCCGGGCTGATGCGATCGCGCGCGAATTTGGATTCAACCTGATCGTGCGGGGCAGCGGCCATGAGTACAAGCGGCTTGATGCTGTGAAAAAGACCGGGCGATCGGTGATTCTCCCCATCAATTTCCCTGATCCTCCCGCGGTTCAAACACCGGAAGAAGCGCTCCAGATCTCGCTTGCTGAACTTCGCCGATGGGATGAAGCTCCGGAGAACCCGGCCCGTCTCCAGAAATCAGGCGTTCAGATTGCCCTTACGGCGCACGGGTTGAAGGAGCCCTCCTCGTTCCTCACGCGGGTCCGGCAGGCAATCTCCCGCGGACTCTCCCCTGACGCAGCGCTTGCAGCTTTGACGACGGCACCCGCGCGCCTCTGCGGAATGGAGAAGCAACTCGGTACCCTGGAACGCGGAAAGATTGCCGACTTCATCATTACCGATGGAGATCTGTTTGAAAAGAAGTCGAAGGTCCGCGAAGCATGGATCGACGGACGACGGTATGCAGACAACCCTCTTCCTCAGGTCGACCTTCGGGGAACATGGGATTTCTCAACATCAAAGCAGACGGATCGGGGCATTCTCAAGATCAAAGGTGAACCGGGCGGACTCAATGGATCCATTACCTGGAAAAAGGAAGTCAAGCTTTCTGCTGTTGCTCTTTCCGGCCTGCGTGTCTCCTTCTCGTATCCCGGCGATTCTTCCGCGTCCCCCGGTTCCATCAGACACACCGGGACAGTTACACAGGACTCCATTGAAGGAGGAGGTGAAATGCCTGACGGAACCGGGTTCGCCTGGTCTGCGACCCGAACAGCCCCGTATGTTCCTGAGCCAGACACGTCAAAACCCGAAGAGATAAAGATGGCATCATTTCCTCCGGTTTTCCCCCCGGGAGCTTTCGGGAGGGCGAAGGTTCCGGAGCAGCGTGATGTTGTCGTTGTAAAAAACGCAACACTCTGGACCTCAGGACCTGATGGAAAACTCGAGAACGCGGACATGCTCATCGAGCGGGGCATCATCCGGCGGGTTGGCGGGACGATTGATCCTCCGTCGGGAGCGGTGGTCATCGATGCCACCGGGAAGCACGTGACGCCGGGAATCATCGATGCTCACTCGCACATGGCCGGCGATGGGGCACTCAACGAAGCTGGTCAGGCTATCAGTGCCGAAGTCCGCATTGGCGACGTGCTCGATCCTGATGACATCAGCATCTATCGCTGTCTTGCCGGAGGACTTACCTGTGCACACGTTCTCCATGGCTCTGCAAATCCGATCGGTGGTCAATCACAGTTGATCAAGCTTCGCTGGGGAATGAGCTCCGAGGAGTTGAAGTTCAAAGACGCGCCGCCGACAATCAAATTCGCCCTCGGGGAGAACGTGAAGCAGTCGAACTGGGGAGAACGGTATACGACGCGGTATCCGCAGACCAGGATGGGCGTTGAACAGATTATGAGAGATGAATTCAACGCGGCCCTCGATTATGAGCGATCCTGGATGGAGTATGAGAAGAAGGAATCCGGCATTCCGCCGAGGAAGGACCTCGAACTGGATGCTATCGTTGAAATCATTCGGGGAAAAAGGTTTGTGCACTGCCACTCCTACAGGCAGGACGAGATCCTGGCCATGATGCGGGTCGCAGAGGACTTTGGTTTCCGCATCAGGGTCTTCCAGCATATCCTTGAAGGCTACAAAGTAGCCGATATCATGGCGAAGCATGGAGCCGGAGGGTCGTCGTTTTCCGACTGGTGGGCGTACAAGTTTGAGGTCTACGACGCAATACCATACAACGGGGCCCTCATGCATAAAGAAGGCGTCCTCGTTTCCTTTAATTCCGACAGCGATGAGCTTGCGCGAAGGCTGAACACTGAGGCGGCAAAGGCTGTAAAGTGGGGAGGGATTTCCGAGGAGGAAGCCCTGAAGTTTGTCACGATCAACCCGGCAAAGCAGCTCTTCGTGGACAAGCGGGTCGGATCGCTTGAGGTGGGAAAGGATGCTGACTTTGTGCTCTGGAGTGGAAATCCGCTCTCGACATATTCAATCTGCGAGCAGACCTGGATTGATGGGAGAAAGTTTTTTGATAGGGAAGAGGATCGCCATATGAATGAGGAGGTCGCGCAACAGCGTGCAGTGCTGATTCAGAAAGCTCTGTCTGCAAAGGGCAAGGGTGACGGAGGACCTCCGAAGAAGGCTGCGCCTGGTTATGAAACAGAGGATCAACCGTATTCCTGTACCGACAATGAGGAGGGCCACTAACATGGGAGATCTCAAAATGCCGGCCTTCTTCACTTTCCTTTTACTCATCGCACCTTTAACCACACTGGCATCGGACCAGATCCCGGCGCGCGCACAGGACCACCCGATCGCTCTCGTCGGAGGAACCATCTATCCAGTCTCAGGGCCCGTCATAGAAAACGGAACCATCCTGTTTGATAAAGGAAAGCTTGTCGGAATCGGGCTGTCGGTTACACTTCCGCCCGGCACGGAAAAAATTGACGTCACCGGAAAATCGATTTGCCCCGGACTCATCAGCGCCGATACCTATATTGGACTTGTCGAGATCGGTGCCGT
>DAIPLH010000076.1:5773-10121 GCA_036769325.1 Bacteroidota bacterium | reverse complement strand
GTTCCCCTGACGTGCAGGAGCAACGGCAATCCAATAGAGATCATAGGTACCACGGGTAGCCGGCGTCGGCCCGACGCAGTAGTAGCCGTCTACCAGCCCGGCGGTTTCGTGACAGAAGATGAGATAGTCCATTTGCTCCGGCCGGGTGAGCACGATGTCAACAAGTTCCAGCGCGATCTGAATCTCTTCTGCACTGAAGAACCCGGTCTCGCTCAAAATGGCCTGGATGGCTTGCCGGTCGGGGGCACGGAGTGGGCGGATGAGGTCTTTGCCTTCACGCGCAGCAACTTTGGATGCGGTGTCGGCTTTCACACCAGAGCTCACTGATAGCGCTCCAGCGCGTAGTCAACGATCTTGCCAACTACCTGCGGGAAAGTGAGTCCATATGCCAATGCTGATCTGGCAAATCCGGCATCGTCGGAGATATCTGGGTTTGGATTGACCTCCAGAACGTATGGCGTCTTGTTCCGGGTCATCCGTATGTCAACCCGGGCATAGTCCCTGCAGCCGATGACTCTGTAACAACGAAGGGCAATATCCTTCAGGATTGCTTCCTCGTCGGCTGACAGCTTTGCCGGACATACTCCCTGTGTACCGCTAAATGCGACAGTGCCGTGAACCCACTTGGCATCATAGCTCACGATTTTGTGCATGTCATCCGTTAGCCCTGAGAAGTCGATCTCAGAAATCGGCAGGACGATGGGCTTCTTGTTCCCAATGATGGCAACATTCACCTCACGTCCTTCGATGTACTGCTCAACAAGGGCCGGCTGGGCAAATTCGGTCTGAATGAACCTCACTTGCCTCTTCAGCTCGGTGATGCTGTACACAACCGATTCATCGGAGATACCAACACTTGCGTCTTCACGCGAGGGTTTGACGATGACGGGGTAGGAGAGTTTTGGGTCGAGCTCTATCCTGTCGTCCGCATGAAACACCTGATGCCGCGGCGTTCTGATGCCGTAGTAGGAAAGGATCTCCTTGACCTTCGGCTTGTTGAGGGCTATGCCGAGAGCAAGCGGACCTGCACCAGTGAAGGGAATCTTCAGGAGCTCGTAGATGCCGGCGACGTTCATTTCCTGAGCCGCCTCATTCTCGACACATTCGACCAGGTTGAAAATCAGGTCCGGTTTCTCACTGCGAAGGTAGTCGATAAGACGGAAGATGTCTGAATCCACGTTCACCGTCTTCGCCTTGAACCCTGTTGCATTCAGGGCAGCCTTGATATCCTCCATCTCTTCCAGCACGCCGATCTCGGAAGCGTCAATCGTTACCGCGTGCCCGTTTCCATTGGAGGCAGAGCCGTTGGTTCGGCCATTGGATCCGTTGCGCAGGATGCCCAATTCTGTCACGTAATCCCGTTTCTTTGCGTTTGAAACAGGTTCGTTGTACAGAATGGCGATCCGCAGTTTCTTTCCCATTGAGGTCTCCTTATCCAATGTCCGGCTTATCGGCTAGATTACTACCGCCACCGGCGTCTCAGGAACCGGAGAAGAAACGCGGGTCCTGACGAGAGCTATGTCGAGAACAGTCAAAATCAGTTCGTTGTACGACATCCCTGCCGCACGTGCGGCCTTCGGAAAACAGGAATTATCCTCTGGTTTGGGAAGAATCCCGGGGAGAGGGTTGACTTCTATTATATTCGGAACTCCCTGTCCATTGAGTCTCAGATCAATCCTTGCCCAGTCACGGCAACCGAGCACAAGATATGCCTTGAGGACAGTCTCCTCAATGGATTCCTGAAGACGTTGGTTGAGGTCGGCCGGACAGGTGAAAATATCCAGCGGGTCCTCGGCCTTGTCCCATATCCACTTTGCTTCATAACTATAGATCGGATTCACACCGGGAGGAAGGGCATCGTAGTTGATTTCGACCACCGGAAGGCAATGCGCCTCAGGCCCGTTGCCCATAACCGCGACGGTAAACTCCCGCCCCGGAAGGAACTCTTCGATGAGGGCCGGTTGACCGTAGGTTTCAAGAACCTGTTCAACCTCCTTCATCATCTCTGCCGGAGTCCTCACGACAGAAGAATTGTAGATTCCCTTGCTTGAACCTTCGTGAAGTGGTTTTACGATTGAAGGGAAGCGTACTCTGACGTCTTCAAATTCATCCATTGATCGGACGACTGCGAAGAGCGGAGTCGGAATCCGATGGTAGGTGAGAACTTCCTTTGTGCGTCCTTTGTCGAGACAGGTGGCCAGTGTCAGTGGATCGGAACCAAGGTAGGGAATCCGGAGCATCTCAAGGATCGCAGGTATCTGGGCTTCCCGTGAGACACCGAACAATCCCTCTGAGACGTTAAACGCAAAATCAGGCCTGTTTTCAAGTAGTTTCTGGTACGCTTCCGTATCCGCTTCGACCATCAACACCTCGTGTCTCTCCTCAAGCGCGGCCTGTATTGCACCGATGGTCTCCATGGTATCCCACTCAGCATAGAAATCATTGCCGCGCGAAACCGGCAAAGCTGTGTCGACTGATTGTTCCGCCGACATCCTTGCAAGCGTTGGAGATGAAAGACCGGGTGTGAGAGTTGAAGAGTTCGCGTGTACTGAATTCTGTACCGCTGACTCTTTAAGATTGTAGATGAGTGCGACTCTAACGCGGGAACGAGGAAGCTGTCTCAATGGGGGAACCAGAAAATCTCCTGAAAGTTGCACATGCAGTGAACTTGTGCCGTAATATAAACTTTTTGATGTTGATGTCAAGAAAAAAATATGATTTTCAACAGTTGTTCGCGCGCGAGCTCTTCGCGATGGGAGGTGAGAGGTGTTGACCCGGGTCGGAAGACTCTCAGGCGGTACTGAGGAGAGACGAGACTTGCTCGAAGTATCGTTCAAGATGATTCGCGAGCATCCGGTTCCCGGTGAGAGCGAGGTCCGGGTCTTCCTTCACCAGGTCGAACGCATCTTCGCGCGCCTGATCGAGGATCGCGCCATCGGCTAGAAGATCTGCGACACGGAAGAGAGGCATCCCACTCTGCCTGGTGCCAAAGAAGTCACCCGGTCCGCGAATCTGGAGGTCCGCTTCCGCAATCCGGAACCCATCCGAGTGACCGACCAGAATCTGCAGGCGCTTGTCCGCGAGCCGAACCTGCTCCTCCACAGAAAACAGGCCATTCTGAGGTTTTCCGGGCACTTTTCCCGTAAGCAGAATGCAAAACGACTTCTCAGAACCTCGCCCAACCCTGCCGCGCAGCTGGTGAAGCTGAGAGAGTCCGAACCGTTCGGCGTTCTCGATGACCATGAGAGACGCATTGGGAACATCAATCCCGACTTCGATGACGGTTGTTGCAACCAGAACATCGATTTCTCCCCCGACGAACTGCTTCATCACCCTCTCTTTTTCTTCGCCGGGCAGTCTCCCGTGCAGGAGGCCCACCCTCATGTCGGGAAAGACCTTTGACCTGAGGTGTTCATAGTGAACGGTTGCGGCTTTCAGGTCGATCTTCTCCGATTCCTCGATGACCGGATAGACAAAATACGCCTGACGCCCCATTTGCACCTGGTCGCGGGTGAAACGGTAGATCAGATCCTTCTCGTTTTCGTGTCGGACACTGGTCTCAACAGGTTTCCGGTTGACAGGCATCTCATCGATGACGGAGACATCGAGGTCCCCGTAGAGAGTCAGGGAGAGTGTCCTGGGTATGGGAGTTGCTGTCATAACCAGAACGTCAGGCGATTCTCCCTTTTTCATCAGCCTCGACCGCTGTATCACGCCAAACCTGTGCTGTTCATCGATGATGACCAGTCCGAGCCGCGCAAAGTCGACATCCTGCTCGAACACCGCATGCGTTCCAACCACAATGTTCGCCGACCCCCTTCTGACGTCCTCAAGGACATCCCTTCTCAGTCGGCTCCTCTGCTTTCCGACAAGAAGCCGAACGTTGACTTCTATCTGGCCGAGGAGGGATGTAATTGTCCTGAAATGTTGCTCGGCAAGGATCTCCGTCGGCGCCATGAACACCGCCTGGTAGCCATTCTCAACGGCAATAAGCATTGCAACCAGAGCGACAATCGTTTTCCCGGACCCAACGTCGCCTTGAAGGAGTCTGTTCAGAGGCTGGCTTGACTCCATATCGCGCGCGATTTCCTTGATGACCCGGACCTGAGCAGAGGTGAGCTTGAAGGGAAGTGCGTCCACCATCCGGCGTGCAAGACGGCTATTGATTGAGAAGGCAATACCGCCCGTTTCCTCCTTTAGCCTGCGTCGCTGCCTGGCCAACAAGAGCTGGAAGAGAAACAACTCGTCGTATTTCAGACGATGGAGGCCCGCCTGGAGATTCTCTCTGGACTCCGGCCGATGAACCTGTTGAAGGGCAGCTGAAAGAGGCTGCAAGGATCGATTGGAC
>DAIPLH010000076.1:0-5763 GCA_036769325.1 Bacteroidota bacterium | reverse complement strand
ATCGCGCGCAATCCCGAGCGGAAGGCGCTCGTCGGACCGGATCGATTCCGGGAGATAATCCTGAAGACCCCCCCCCCGCCCCTGGAGCAACCCGTGGATAACGCGGCGGAGTCCGCCGCTGTGCAAGCCAACCCGTTCGAGGTCAGCAGTGGATGGATAAATCGGAATCAGCCCACCAGTGTTCACAAACTTAGCGGAATCAACCTCCTCCTGTTCCTTTCCATCGTCTCCGCCGGAAATGCGATCTATCTCGGGATGAGTAAACTGCAGTATGTGTCCATAGAACGTTGGCGTTCCGGAGAGAGCGAGAATATCACCAAGCCGGAATCTGGTCTTCCAATACTGAATTCCTCCAAACCAGACGCATTGCATCGACCCGGTCTGATCAGCGACCACGACCACAAAGCGGGAAGACCGGCGGAAACCCATGGTCTGAAACGACCGCACCTCCGCGAGCACGGTATAGAATTTTCCGGCTCTTCCCTCCTCTGTACCTTCTCTTGCTCCTCCGGATGCCAGATCTCTAAGGGCGGCTATAGTGACGATATCTGACCTGTCAAGGTATCGACGGGGAATATGGAACAGCAGATCCCTGGTTGTCGTGATACCGATCTTCGCAAGGGCATCGGCCCGCACGGGACCAATACCCTTCAGGTATTGCACCGAGGGGTCACGCTGTGATGGAGGAGGATCAACGATCGCTTTCATCGAGGTGAAAGATACACGCTGACCGATGTCCAGTCAAGACAAGCACTTGAAATTTAACCGCCATGACCTGCCCGACTGACATGAGGCATATGTCGGTCAGGCGGGCGCCAAGAACGCCAAGAGGAAGTGAAGTTGGTGGACAACTTCTTCGATCGATATTCCTTGTTCGATATTCATTATTCACAGGGCTCTTCGCTTTGTACAAAGGGGTTGTTCTGAGTGAATATCGAATATTGAACAAGGACTTAAGAATTGGGAAGTTTGTTTTTTCCCTTGGCGTCCTGCCGCCTTGGCCCGGCCTCCGGTCGAGGCCTCGTCTCGAGACGGGCGGTTAGACATCAAGAGAAGGTGAAATCGTTTGACAGGGGCTGTTGCCGATGAGTATGAAAGAGAGTATCTTCCTGCGACCTCTAAATCAGCAACGAAGGATCGTTGATTGAGACTGAGCACCCCTCCTCCAACTCACCCATTCAAACCCCGTGGTCCCGTTGATCGGGCCTTAATTGTTCGTCACAAACAAGCAGCAGGAAAGGAACTTCATGTCGCATCAAAGTGAATCCTGGGGTTCGCGCGTCGGCCTCGTGCTGGCAATGGCCGGAAACGCTGTCGGGTTGGGAAACTTTCTTCGTTTTCCCGTTCAGGCGGTGAACAACGGCGGCGGGGCGTTTATCATCCCATACCTTGTCTCGTTTCTTGTCATGGGGATACCTCTTCTCTGGATCGAATGGTCAATGGGGCGGTTTGGCGGAAAGGAAGGAAACCATTCGACCCCGTTTATTCTTGATTCAATGGCAAAAAGAAAGTTCTGGAAATACTTCGGCGTCTTCGGTATCTGGACCAACCTCACCGTGGCGGGATACTATTGCTACATTGAGTCCTGGACGATTTCTTATGTGTTTCACTCGCTCTTTCGTTCGTTTGATGGCCTCTCGCAGTCGGAAGTTGCTGGTTTTTTTGTTGACTATGTCAATATCAGCAACACAACGGGGATCCCTTATGAGGCTCCCGTGTTCTTCCTGATATGTGTGCTCCTGAATACCTGGATCCTTTCGAAGGGGCTCTCGGCAGGTGTGGAGCGAACTGCGAAGATCGGCATGCCTCTGCTGATTGCCTTCGGAGCATTCCTCGCCTTCCGCGGATTGACTCTTGGAACCTCGGGTGCATCTCCTGAGCACCCTGACGCAAGCGCCTGGGCCGGATTGAACTTCCTCTGGAACCCGCAGTTTGATTCCCTCTCAAACCCGGCTGTCTGGCTGGCTGCTGCCGGCCAGATATTCTTCACTCTTTCCGTTGGAATGGGAACAATTCACTGCTACGCGGCCTATGTGAAAGCAAATGATGACATCGCTCTGAATGCAATGGCCGCCGGATGGATGAATGAATTCGTGGAAGTGGTTCTCGGAAGTCTCATTGTTATTCCGATTGCAGCAGGCTATCTCGGACTGGATTGGGTGAAGCAGAATGCAGGGTTCGGGATGGGTTTTCAAACCATGCCGTTCCTTTTCGAAAATTGGGGACCATTTCTCGCCGCGGTTGCAGGTGTTTTTTGGTTCGGCCTTCTCTTCTTCGCGGGGATCACGTCGTCACTGGCAATGGGTACTCCCTGGATGGGCTTCCTGAAGGATGAATTCGGAGTGGGCCGCGAGAAGGCCGCCTGGTCATTTGGGCTGATCGTCCTGGTTCTTGGATTGCCGACAGTGCTCTTCTATAACTACGGGGTGCTGGGAGAATATGATTATTGGGCAGGAACTGTTTCTCTTGTAATCTTTGCCTTCACAGAGTCGGTGATCTTTTCGTGGATCTATGGTATCGACAAGGGATGGGAAGAGATCAAACGGGGGGCTGACATGAAGGTGCCGGAGTTCTACAAACCAATCCTCAAGTATGTCACACCACTCTTCCTCCTCTTTGTCCTTGTCGGGTCCGTCTTTTCTCCGCTCGGGGGCGAATGGGATGTTGCCATTCAGGGGCTCTTCAGCGGCCAAGGCTGGACGCTTGACAACGGCTCCCTCATCAAGCAGGCAATGAACACCGGAATTAAGGAACAACTGGCACTCGCATCGGATTCAGCCACGAGGCTAAGGCTCGAGGATCAGCTGGTCTATATCAATGGGGCGCGAATTCTTCTTCTTGTCGTCTTTGTGGGAATCACAGGGCTGATCTATGCAGCATATCGAAAACGTGTACGGGAGGGCAGGTCATGACAGCAGCAGCAATCATCACCATGATACTCACGATGGCAATCGTTACAGCCTTTTCTGCTTATTACTTCTGGAAGGTTCTGAGAACACCGAACAAATCGGAGGAGTAAAGAGAATCAGGGAATCCCGGGGGAGTAGGATGATCAGTAGCTGCCTCTCCCCGGTGACCCGCCCTTATGGTCACCATCGGGGGAATCATGGTTCGCATCTACTCCTACCCTCTTGCCTCTGACTTCCATCTTCACCCCTCTCCCTTGGGATCCCTCGTCATGAGGTCGTAACACGCGACAAGAGGGTCTTTTTCTTCAAAGAGGATCTTGTACACTTCGGTGGTAATGGGGACTTCCACACCAGTTCGTTGCGCAAGGTCGTAAGCTGACTTCGTGGTTGCCACTCCTTCGGCAACCATGACCATTTCAGAAAGTATATCCCGGAGTTTCCTTCCTTTCCCGATTTCTACACCTACGTGCCTGTTTCTGCTGTGTCTGCTCATGCAGGTGACCATCAAATCGCCGATACCTGACAGGCCAGCGAATGTCCGCTCATCGGCCCCGAGGGCGCATCCGAGCCGGGTAATCTCTGCAATCCCGCGTGTCATCAGCGCGGCCTTCGTGTTGTCGCCTAACTCAGCGCCATCCACTATGCCTGCAGCAATCGCAATCACGTTTTTCAGGGCACCACCGAGCTCCACCCCTCTCAAGTCAGTGCTGGCATACACTCTGAAATACGGGGTCAGGAACACCTTCTGAACAAGCGTCGCAGTTTCAAGAGATTTCGATGCAACCACCACGGTCGTCGGAGCCTTCTGACTCACCTCTTCCGCATGGCTTGGTCCGGAGAGGGTGGCAATGTTTTCAGGAAGAAGTGCGGGCAGTGTCTCACGAAGCATTTCGGACATCGTCATGAGTGTTCCGTTCTCGATCCCCTTGGCCACGTTCACGAGTACAAGATCCCTCCCGACCCTCGGAGCAATCTGACCAATGACAAGCCGTGCATACTGCGACGGAACGGCAGCCACAATCATCTCCCTCCCTTCGACCGCATCATGGAGGTTTGATGTTGCGATGACGTTGTCGGGGATTACGATTCCGGGAAGGAACGAGGGGTTTTCGCGTCTCGCACGAATGGCTTCCGCATACTTCTCACGGTATGACCAGAGAGAGACGCTGTGTAAGTTGTTGGAAAGCAAGATCGAAAGGGCAGTTCCCCAGCTACCTGCACCCAGAACTGCAATACGCATGAGAGAGTTTAAGAGGACGATCTATCGTGTGGCCCCGGGCCACCAGGGCCAGGGATGTCCGGCAGGCAACGTTACCTTTTCCTCAGGAGCGGGATCGCCGAAATCTTGCTCTCCGTCCCCCTGAGAAGTCTTGTGATATTGGCCCTGTGGGTATAGATGATGAGAAGGGAAATACCGATGCTGAAGAAAATCAGGGTATTGTAGCCTTCTATGTCCGCCATAAAGATGTTCTCGCGGAAAAACATTGTCAGTGGAAACGCTACCGCAGCGCTCAGAGACCCAAGAGATACATAGTTCGACACCAGGAGAACGATGGCAAAAACACCGAGCGATACTGCGACCTCAAGCGGAGCGACGCCGAGGAGCATGCCACCTGCGGTTGCAATCCCCTTGCCTCCACGAAATCCTGCGAAGACCGTCCAGATATGACCGAGGATTGCAGAGCAGCCTGCAATGATCTGCACGAGAGTAAAGTCATCGAACGGGGTCAGATTTTCAAACGGTATTGGCCCGTACATCAGCCGGGAAAGCAGCATCGTTGCAACCAGTCCCTTGGTGATGTCCGCAACGACAACAAAGGTACCGGCCTTCCAGCCCAGCACACGAAAAACATTTGTCCCGCCGGCATTCCCACTGCCGTGCTGGCGTATATCAATGCCACGGCGCCATCGTGCAACGATAATCGCTGTCGGAATCGAGCCAACGAGGTAACTCAGTATTGCAATGACTGTAATTGCTATCATAACTCCCTTTCAGGACACACAAAGGTAGAAAAATGAACCAAGATTTGCAAACTGCCCCTTTTGGGGGTAGTGATGAGGCTTAAAGAATCGCCACAAAGGCGCGAAGACTCAAATGGTGTTAAGGACTTGATTTTGTAGGCTATTGCGTTCCTTCGCGTCTTTGCCCGGCCTCCGGCCGAGGCCTCGTCTCGAGACGGGAGACTTCGCGGCTGGACACAAATTTTTCCCTTTAGTCCGTTTTCCCGCTCTTCAGCCACATTTCAGCAATCGCCAGATCTGCTTTCGTTGTAATCTTGATGTTCCTCTGACTTCCGGGAAACAATTTCACCGGAATGCCCATTTCCTCAATCAAGCCCGCATCATCAGTTGCCCGGTTTTTTTTCTTCCGCGCAATCCTATGTGCCTTGAGGAGGAGGTCGTAATGAAATACTTGCGGAGTCTGGGCCAGCCAAAGGCCGGATCTGTTAACGGTCCCGGTCAGAACTCCCGGCCGTGTTTCCCTTTTCAAAGTGTCGGTTACAGGGATTGCGGCAGTCACGGCCTTATGCTTCCGACTGAGGAGGATGGTGCCGTCAACAATCCTTCTCGATACCAGAGGCCGCGCACCGTCATGAATGAGGACAACCTCAGGAGGTATGTCAAATGCGAGGAGTCCATTGTATACTGATTCCTGTCTGCTTCTTCCACCTGAAATCACCTTGCACCGACGTGCAGATTTGGCTCTCGCAACAAGATTTCGGGTCCGTGTAAGAAACCGCGGGGGTGCGACAACAACGATCGCCTCAATGCCGTGGACTGAGGTCAATGCTTCCAGGGCTCTCAGAAGCATGGGCTTCCCCAGCATAGGAGCAAACTGTTTCAATGTTCTGCC
>DAIPLH010000075.1:9721-10140 GCA_036769325.1 Bacteroidota bacterium | reverse complement strand
CCCCGCCGATTTGAAAGGAACCCACTGTAAAATTCCTTCTTGTCAGAAAGCTCGATATCAATGTAGTTCGATCCGAACGCTGCAGACAGTTCGAGTAAGAGGGACCGGTCCCGCTCGCTTCCGGAAAAGGATCCGCCGCTCTTCTTTGTCCGGCACGCAGCAATCACCGGTTTGCGCGCAGCAGTCAGAAGTCCCACAATGTCCGGTTTCGCGATCAGATCAAGCCGGAGCTCGAACATCTCCGCATATCTCCGCGAGGCCGACATCTGGGCAAGTGCTTCTGCCATTGTAGGGCCGGTGATGCTGACGATGATCATGGAGACGGATTTCAGATTGCAGGTGACGGATTACCCGGCGCGTAGCGCCGAGGTCTCGTCCCCGAAGGGGACGGACGGATTTCAGATTTCAGATTTCAAAAT
>DAIPLH010000075.1:0-9711 GCA_036769325.1 Bacteroidota bacterium | reverse complement strand
CGGTGCATTTCTTCGTCGCCATGGGTCAGTTTTCAATCATGACTTCGGCAGGCCTGTCGTTGTTCGGCTGGCATCCACCCCATGCGGACTCACTTCCCAGCTACGCCGGTGAATATTTCAAAATAGAGATTTCGGATTTGGCTTCCGAAATATCATAGATTCCAAATCGATTCCCTGGATTTTCACGTCCGGGACCATTTTTCCAATTCCGCGGGGAAGAGCAAAACGCTGTGCGCCGGTGGAGTTCTTCTTATCAAGGCTCAGGGCCGTCAGGAATATGGACTTCTTCTTCAGAGGAGGGAACTCGGTTGGCAAACCAAATAAACCAAGTAATCGAACCAGTCGGGAAAAGTCAGATTTCTTCAACAAACCCATTTCGACTGCAATGCCAGCTTCTACAACCATGCCCATCGCAACCGCCGATCCGTGTGAAATGGTGTAACCTGATGCAACCTCGAGAGCATGACCAATGGAGTGCCCGAAGTTGAGAATCTTCCGAATTCCCTCATCCCTCTCATCGCGTTGAACGATTGAGAGTTTAAGACTGGCAGATCTCTTCACCAGTCTCTTCAGGATCGTCCTATTGGCCTTTCTGATCTTGGCAGTGTTTTTTTCGAGCCATTGGAAGAACGCCGGATCGCAGGCGAAAGCGATTTTCACGACCTCGGCGAGTCCATTCCTGAACTCAGCAACCGGCAATGTATGGAGCAGGGCCGGATCCGTGAAAATGCCCGTCGGCTGATGGAAGGCGCCGATTAGATTCTTCCCAATCCGATGATTGATCCCGACCTTTCCCCCAATGCTGCTGTCGACCTGGGCAAGGAGGCTCGTCGGTACATGGACATACCGCACTCCCCGCAACACCGTTGCGGCTGCAAACCCGGCAATGTCTCCCACCACACCGCCGCCAAGCGCAAGAATCAGACTGCGCCGGTTAATACCATGCAAGAGTAGTTGGTTTTGAATGGATGAGAGAATCTTCTGGGATTTCGACATCTCCCCGGGGGGGATCTCGACGAGAACAATGTCAATGCCGGCGAGAACAAAGCTGCGGTGCACCTTTGCACCGAGAATTCGCCGAACATTCGAATCTGTAATAAGAAAGACTCTTTCGCCACGAACCAGAGAACGGATCAATCGTGGCAACCTCGGGAAAAGCCCCTCTTCAACAGTCAGACTGCCGGATTGTTTTCTGGGTCCTGGTGTGCGCTGGAGATTCCTGTGGGTCATGAATGATGATAATACGGTGATGTCGAGCGAAAATCAATTAAGCCTCGTTGCCGTTTTTTGGTAGTCACTCAGTTTGGTATCCAATGAACTCACCCCCGGCCCTGATATTGCCAACCACCCCCTCTCTTTCAGAAAGAGAGGGGGTTGGGGGTGAGTTATCTTCAATCTAGAAGCGAAACAAGAGGAAGCCCGTTTTTTGACCGCTTGCGAATCTTTCTTATCTTATGCCGCTCCCTGAAGAAGTCTGACCGTGGAAAAAACCTTCGTTCGCTCACTCTTTGATTCAATTGCGCATCGGTATGACCTGCTGAACCATCTGCTCAGCGGAGGAATCGATTTCTATTGGCGCAAGCGGGCCATCCGCCATTTAAGTGATGTTCGTCCACAGAGAATTCTCGACGTTGCCTGCGGAACTGCCGATTTCTCGATTGCCGCGCTGTCGCTCAATCCGCAAACGGTGGTCGGGGTAGACATTTCTGAGTCAATGCTTGCGCTGGGAAGAAAGAAAGTTTCCAGGAATGGATTCCAGAAGAGCATTGTCCTCGAAACAGGCGAGGCAGAGAATCTCCGCTTCGAGAGTGAGTCCTTCGACGCTGCTATAGTTGCATTCGGTGTGAGGAATTTTGAGAACCTCGACAAAGGGTTATCCGAAATGTGTCGGACCCTGAGACCCCTCGGCAGGATTGTAGTCCTGGAGTTCTCGAGACCGCGACAGTTTCCGGTCCGGCAACTCTATCTCTTCTACTTCAAACGGATTCTTCCATTGATAGGAAAGATGGTTTCAGGAAATGCCAATGCCTACGCGTATCTTCATGACACCGTTATGCAGTTTCCGGAAGGAAAGAACTTTCTCTCCCGGCTCGAAGCCGCCGGCTTCAGTCAACTCCGGGAAGAACGATTGACATTCGGAATAGCGACGGTATATTCAGGAACCCGATGAGAATGATGACCAACAACCAACCAGCGACCACCGATACAGCCATATCTCCACTTCGGACCATCACTGTGGGCCACAGCCCCGACCCCGATGACGCTTTCATGTTCTATGGTCTCGCGAGCGGAAAGGTCAAACTTGAAGGGATCGAGATCAAGCACCTTCTCGAGGATATTCAATCGCTGAACGAACGTGCACTAAAGGGGGAGCTTGAAGTAACGGCGATTTCAGCGCATGCATTCCCGGCGGTCGCCGACAAATACTGGATCATGAGAACAGGTGCCAGTATGGGTGAAGGATACGGACCGGTCATCGTCTCGCGAAAATACAGGACGTTGGAAGAACTTCGTGGCAAGACCGTTGCAACGCCGGGCCCGCTCACAACCGCCACACTCCTGTTCAGGATTTTCACTGATGGCATCAATAATGTGGATATCCCCTTTGACCAGATCATGGCCGCGGTTGACGACGAGGATGTCGATGCCGGCCTCCTGATCCATGAAGGTCAGATTACCTACAGGGCTCTCGGGTATCACAAGATCCTCGACTTTGGAGAACTGTGGGAGAAGGAAACCTCTGGTCTGGCGCTTCCCCTCGGTCTCGACGTGGTGAGAAAGGATCTCGGGATCGAATTAGCCGGAAGGCTTTCAAAGGGCTTGAAGGAAAGTATCGCCTTCGGCTATAATCATCAGGATGAGTCGATACCATATGCACTTCAATGGGGACGAGGAATCGAGAGATCACTCGGAGAAAAATTTGTGAAGATGTATGTCAGCGATCTCACGATTGACATGGGGGAGAAAGGAAAAAGGGCGTTGGAAATTCTGTTTCAGAAGGCGAAGGACAAGGGCCTGATTCCGGTAAAGCCCATGATCACGTTGGTCTAAGCCGAGTAAGAGATGTCCGAATCCCCTCCCCTCTACTGCCCCTACTGCGCCGAACAGGTTGAAATCAATATCGATGAGAGCGGCGGAAGCCGGCAATCGTACGTCGAGGATTGTCCCGTCTGCTGCCGACCCTGGGAGGTGCGCATTGTCCAGGATCGCGAAGGAAACTGGATTGCGACGCTGCTGACGAGCGACGAGTAGTTCCGACCGGTTGTCGATTGCCGATTGACTATCGAATCGATCCCGCGCCTCCCCTCCTTCCCGAAAGAGGGTCTACGACTCTACCGAGTCGATAGACTCGTAGAGGGTGGTTGCGCACCTTCGATCTCGGGGTGCCATTATGGGCTACGTCTCCAACTCGTCGATTGAAAAGAAGGTGAGGCAGCTCAAGTGATGTCACCACTACCCCTTTATCCCCTCCTCCATGAGGAGGGGAAGGCGTTGTTCGCGGAGTATGTCGATCGACAATGGAAACCACAATCAACAATCAGTTCGGTTGTCAATTGTTGATTGACAATTGTGAATCGTGAATTGACTCTCTCCTACCCCTTCTTTACTATAGGATTAGCAGGCTGCCGAGAAAAGAAAACCGCCACGGCGCCAAGCCGCCATGGGAGTATCAAGTTCGTGATTCCAAATTATTTTCAATATGCTCCTGTCGACATGGCGTCTTGGCCCGGCCTCTGGCCGAGGCCTCGTCTCGAGACGGGCGGTTCAATTTGTCCCAGTCCATCAGTATCTCCGTAGCCATCACACTGGAAAAACATGCCCGCATTCGTCATCGTTGATATCGACATCACAGATCCGGTTGGCTATGAAGAGTATCGGCGGCTCGCGACCCCGACAGTTGCGGCCTGCGGCGGGAAGTACATTGCGCGTGGGGGTCGAACAGAGGTTTTGGAAGGATCATGGCAACCGAAAAGAATTGTGATCCTCCAGTTTGATTCTGTCGATAACGCGAAGGCCTGGCTGAATTCCGAAGAGTATCGTGAACCCTGGAAGATCCGTCACAGGACCGCTCGCACAAACATGATCGTGACAGAAGGCGTGTAGCCGTGGGCAAGCCACTGCAGACCTATGAAGGCCCGGAAATTGTTGTCACTTTTGAACCGGACGTCTGCGAACATTCCGGAGTATGCGTGCGGGGTTTACCCGCTGTGTTCGACGTTAAGCGAAAGAGGTGGATTCGCCCAGAACTGGCAATGGCAGACGAAGTGGCCGCTCAGGTCGAGCGTTGTCCCTCGGGAGCGCTGCAGTTTCGGAGGAAATAAGACTACAGCTCTACAGGAACTGGTGACACATCAATCCTTTACTCCGGTTGTTGAGCCCGACGGGGATTTCCAGGGTCAATTCGAGGATACCCTGTGAACATTGTCGTCGTGGGCGCAGGAGCCGTGGGTTGCTACTACGGCGTTCGCCTGGCCCTGGCGGGTCACCGGGTGGGGTTTCTGGTTCGGAGCGAAGCATCAGCAGCAACATTGCGGTCCGGCATCCGGGTGAACAGCGATCCCGGCAACATGCATCTAAAGGATCCAATCGCGTTCACGGATGCGAATCAGGCCGCTCCTGTTGACCTCGTCCTTATAGCAGTCAAACTCTGGGACACAGATTCGGCGGTCAGGAATGTTCTTCCGGTTGTTAGCCATCAGACATCCGTCATCTCCCTTCAGAATGGCGTTGATAAAGATGAGATGATTGCCGGCGTGCTTGGTCGCGATCACCTGCTTGGAGCCGTTACGTACATCGTGGTTGATAAGGCCGGAGATGGTATGATCGTGCACTCGGGGACCTTGCAGAGAATTATCATTGGTGAGCTCAATGGTGAAACCACCACCCGCGTCAGGGAGATTGTCGATGCCCTTGCTGCCGGTGGGATCGATGCACAATCAAGCACCGACATTCGTCGCTCTACCTGGGAGAAGTTCATCTTCCTTTCATCCATCAGTGCAGTCACAGCAGTGACCCGTCAGCAAATCGGAGCGGCGCGTTCACACCATGCAACCCGGACCCTGCTTGAAGACGCAATGAAGGAGGCTGCCGCGTTGGCCCGCGCCGAGGATGTTCCCATCGGATCCGACTTCGTTGCGGACCGGATGCGCTTCGTAGACACACTGCCCGCCGAAGGCCGATCGTCCATGGCCAATGATCTGCTACGCGGTTCACGACTCGAGCTGGAATGGCTGAGCGGCGCAGTGGTCAGGCGTGCTGCGAGGATTGGAATGCCAACCCCTGTACATGGGGCCCTCTACGCAGCCTTGGTACATGCTGCCGACGGGCAGCCATCGCAGCGCAGTTCATGAGAGGTGTTGCATGCCACGCTACATAGCATTCCTCCGCGCAATCAACGTCGGCGGCCACACTGTAAAGATGGATCATTTGCGGAAGTCATTTGAGTCCCTCGGTTTTGCTGACGTGCAGACATTCATTGCGAGCGGGAATGTGATCTTTCAATCATCGTCAAGGAGCCCCTCGTCACTGGAGAAAATGATCGAAGCTCATCTCAGGAAAGCACTTGGCTATGAGGTCACCACGTTCCTGAGAACAGACAAGGAACTGAAACAGGTCGCGGAACACCGTGCATTCAAAAATGCGGGTGACGACTACCACGCGATCTATATCGCCTTCCTCCACACAAAACCAGGCAAGGAGTTGATCGACCGCCTGATGACATTCAAATCAAGGACCAACGATTTCCATGTTCACGGAAGAGAAGTGTACTGGCTCTGCCGGAAGAAGATGATGGACTCAGAATTCTCGGGAGCTGTCCTGGAAAAGGCGCTCGGAATGCCCGCAACCCTCAGAAACTCCACCTCCGTCCGAAAACTTACAGCTTTACTTACCGGAGAATAAATGCCACGCAATCGGAGAAATCGCATGAAGATGCTTGTATTGCTCCTGCTCCTCTTCCCCCCAACTGCTCTTACCCAGAACTCATGGGTTCAAACCAATGGTCCCTTCGGGGGAGATGTCAGATCATTGACTATCTCCTCAACCAACGAGATCTACGCCGGGACGCGCGGAGGCGGCGTCATGAAGTCGATCAATGGGGGAGATACGTGGAGTCAGATGAACGACGGCCTCACAGCATTCGATCTATGGGCAATCATTGCCACAGCGAACGGTAATGTGTTCGCAGGATCATTGGGGGGTGGAGTCTTCCGTTCCACGGACGAAGGGGACAACTGGGTGGCAGTCAATAACGGACTGACCAACAACCTCGTCATCTCCTTAGCTGAGAATTCCGCGGGCGATCTGTTCGCCGGCACATTCGAGGGGGGCGGTGTCTACCGGACGACGGATGACGGAGAGAACTGGTCATTGATCATTAGTGGATTGACGAATACCTACGTTTCCTCCCTGGCAACCAAGGACGACGAGTATGTTTTCGCGGGCACGTGGGGAGGCGGGGTTTTCAGTTCTACGGATAACGGCGACAACTGGGCGGAGGTCAACAACGGCCTGACAGGGCGCTACGTGACCTCACTCGCAATCAACGGGCAGGGACATCTCTTTGCGGGAACCGACTTCAACGAGGGCGTGTATCGATCAACCAACAACGGGGATTCATGGACCATGCTCCCGTTCCCGAGCTCAAACAATGTGTATGCAATTGTCTTCGACGCCGGAGGGAACGTCTATGCCGGGTCATATGAGGACGGCGCCTATCGATCCACCGACAACGGCGACTCCTGGATAGAGATCAACAACGGACTCACTGCTGGTTATGTGCTTTCAATGTTGGTGAACTCTTCCGGTACTGTCTTCGCCGGAACATACTTCGGCGGCGGTGCATTCCGAACCACCGATGGTGGCGCGAACTGGACACAGATCAACAACGGACTGATTGCCACTGAGGTTCGGGCTATCGCCGTACATAACAACGTCCTTTATGCCGGAACGTATGGGATTGGTGTCTTCCGGAGCTACAATGAAGGGGAGACATGGGAACCGGTCAACAACGGACTCACTGCCACATACATCACATCGATTGCGACGAATGAATACGGTGATGTTTTTGCAGGCGCTGATTTTGTCGATGGCAATGGCGGCGTGTTTCTGTCCTACGACAACGGTGATACATGGTATAACGTGAGCGGTTCTATTGCAACTGACGTCAGGGCACTTTCGATCAATTCAAGCGGACACATTTTCGCAGGCACCTATTTCGGTGGTGGAGTCTACAGGTCAACGGACAATGGGGTGAGCTGGACTCAGATCAATAATGGACTTACCTGTCCGTACATCTGGTCATTCGGGATTGACTCAGAAGACCGACTCTTTGCCGGCAGTGCAGGATGTGGGGTCGGCGTGTTCACGTCGACCGACAATGGTGACAGCTGGACACCGGCAAACAACGGTCTCACATTCACCGACATGACGTGTCTTGCATTCAACTCGGCTGACCATATTTTCGCAGGAACCTACTACGGCGGCGGTATGTTTCGCTCAACTGACCACGGAAGCACGTGGGATGAAACAAATGGGGGTCTCACGAATACCAACCCGTTTGCCTTGGCGGTAGATTATTATTTTGTCTATGTGGGAACGTCAGGAGGAGTCTTCTGGTCGCAAGATGGAGGGACTTGGTCTGAGATGAATGAGGGCCTTTCGACCCTCGATGTTCGTGCCCTCATTGCAACGGAAATAACGCTTCCTTTCATCTTTGCAGGTACCGCAGGTGGTGGTGTCTATCGCGGGCACCGCCTAATTGAGGAGGTTGACGCAGGAGGGTTCTTGCCTTCAGAATTCCATCTTGGACAGAATTTCCCAAATCCATTCAATCCTGAAACACAGATTGACTTCGACGTTCCGACTTCGGCGCTTGTCAGGCTGACAGTCACCGACCTGCTCGGCAGGGAGATCGCAAGACTTGTGGATGAAAGGCTTTCACCAGGAACTCATACCCGGACATTTGATGCAACAGGGTTGCCAAGTGGTGTGTATTTTTATACTCTGAACGTCGACGGCTTCAACACGACAAGAAAGATGACCTACCTTCGGTAGTTGCCGCACCCAATGCGATCAAAGGCCACTCGTCAAAAGCTGAGCGAGTTTCTCGGGTTACGAAGAAACATTGTCGCGCTTCTGGCGATGGTCGTCCTGGTTGGCATGGGCGAAAAGATGGCCGAACGATTCCTTCCTCTTTATCTGCTTGCCCTCGGCGGTGGCACATTCTCGGTCGGACTCCTCAACGGTCTGGACAATCTCCTAAGCGCCCTGTACTCCTTCCCCGGCGGATACGCAAGCGAACGGTTGGGACATAAGAGAGCCTTATTGCTGTTCAATCTGCTTGCGATGGCCGGGTACGCGATTGTCATCTTGATTCCCACCTGGTATGCTGTGATCATCGGTGCTGTGTTTTTCCTTTCGTGGTCGGCGATTTCCCTGCCGGCAACGATGGACCTCGTCGCAGTGTCCCTGCCGGGAAGCAAGCGAACAATGGGCGTATCGATGCATTCAATGGTCCGCAGAATCCCCATGGCACTCGGGCCTATGATCGGCGGCACACTCATTGGCATCTATGGCGAGACGGACGGCATCCGAATCGCCTTCGTCGCGGCGTTTCTCCTCGCCGGGCTGTCGCTGGTTCTCCAACAGTACTTCATTCACTCAACGACTACGGAGCCGTCAAAAACCAGAGGCTCATGGTCATTCGGAATGCATCTCTTGCCTCCTCCTCTGCGAAATCTCCTTGTGTCAGATATCCTGGTCAGATTCTGCGAGCAGATCCCCTACGCCTTTGTCGTCCTCTGGTGTGTCAGCATCAACAAAATCACGCCCTTCGAATTTGGAATCCTGACGGCCATCGAGATGATCACATCGATGGTGGTCTATGTCCCGGTCGCTTACCTGGCAGACAAGGGGACAAAGAAGCCGTTCGTCGTCATGACCTTTGTTTTTTTCACGCTGTTTCCACTCATCCTGCTGATCGCGGAATCGTTCTGGCTCCTCGTGATAGCGTTCATCATCCGCGGGTTGAAGGAGTTCGGTGAACCGACACGGAAGGCCCTGATCATGGATCTCGCGCCTGAGGGAAGAAAGGCTGCAACGTTTGGCGTCTACTATCTTGTCCGCGACGTTATTGTCTCAGTAGCAGCGTTCTCAGGAGCGCTCCTGTGGGATTCATCGACAGCCCGGAGTATCATCGAGACAATCGGCTTCGGATATTCTCTTCTTCCATTCTTTAATGCCTTTACATCACCAGCAACGAATTTTCTTGTTGCGTTCGGCTTTGGAATTGCAGGAACAGCCTGGTTTGTTTTCTTTGGCCGGGACCTGGGCATGACAGAAACTCAAACCCGAAAGGAGGGGTCATAGCAATGAAATGGATTACCCGCTCACATGTTCATGTCGACCGTGTTGCCTGTCCGTGGCTGATTAGCCGCTTCGTTGATTCGAATGCTGAGTTTCTCTTCGTGCCGAAGAGCCAGGTGGAACAGGTTGCCAGGGAAACGGGGGCAATTCCATTTGATAGTCCGAATGTGGAGCTCGGCCATATAGCGGGGAGGTGCTCTTTTGAGTCTATAATTATCAAATATGAATTGACCGACCCCGGATTGCTTCGACTTGCCAAAATCGTTCACGCTGCAGATATTGAGTCTGATCTTCATACGGACGCGATTGCCCCGGGGCTTGAGGCGATCGCAGTCGGCTATAGCC
>DAIPLH010000074.1:3330-10169 GCA_036769325.1 Bacteroidota bacterium | reverse complement strand
AGCGCGAAAGTGAAGATGGAAAGAGTATTGGATGACCTTGTCGGAAGGCTTAGACAGGTACTTGCTCAAGGCCTTGATCTTGCAGAGCATGAAGTTAACAAAGTCGTGAATGAAATATCGACATGGCTCCTTTCGGGGAATGCGGGGTTAGGGGTCACTGAGGGAACTGGTGCCTTTTCTGGGGGACTCAATGTGTCCTATGTTTGGAAGACTGGGCAGATCGGTCTGTATGCAAACGGCGATTTGAGCAAAGACATTAGTGATGATGCGGTTGCAGGTTCGTTGTTTGGTGTTCAAGGCAGATGGGCGGATGATCGATTTCAAGCCGATGTGTTAATGTCTAAGCTCGTGGGCCCCGGTCGATCCAATACATATGAAGCTGGTCTTGGATTTTCAGTGAGACTTGGCGATGACATCATCGTGGGTGCTGCTCACTTTAACGTTTTCGAGGACCACAGTCTGGGCTCCACAACGGGACTAACGTTTAGGGCTACATCAAGGACATCGCCTGCCTTGCTTATAGGATTCAGCCGGGCTGATGGAGAAACAGCCCCTGTTTTCCAGATCGCCACACCGATCCTCCCGGCCAAGTGAAGAAGGAGGGCCCGTGAAGACCTTCGCGCTCCTCGGATTCCTGCTGATCGGTATTGAATTCATGAGGGGGGGTGAGAGTGGCGCGAATGTAATTAGTTATTATGCGGTTGGCAATTCGCTCGACGGACAGTTGCTTATAGACAGACCGAATGTTCTCAGATTCTTCCCAGTTTTCGCAATGCGTGATAGTGTAGAGATCGTAACTGTAACTGTTTACTATGGAAGCACACTCTACTCGAGGAGCGCAGAGAAGATGGACCGCGGGAGATACTGGCAGGTCATTCTCCCGGTTTTCACGCTTGGTGAGGCGATTCAACGACTAGAAGTCGCAGTTCATTTCAAGTTAAGTACATCTTATAAATACCGATTCATGCTGTTAGATGAGAATCTTGCACTGACAAATGAAATAATCAATTCGACAATAGAGCTGCGAAGACGACATGATGATAGACAACAGTTGGTTGAAGAGAAGGTCTTTCAGATCAACGAGACATTGAACTCCTCGTATAAGCTGACGGATAGCCAATCAAGATCCGTGCGAATGGAACTCAAAGACACACAAAGTGTGAATTCTCTCCTTCACAGCTATGGAATAACCGAAACAGACAGGCAAGACGAGGTTGTCAAACTTGTGACAGAGAAGACTAGATTGTTGGTTCAACGCATAGACAATAGCAAGGCTTTCAAGGATTCGATGAAACAGATATTGCCTAGCGGTGTCACACTCGATTCAGTGCAACGTGAACAGCAGAGACTCCGGACTTACCAACAGACCCTTGTGGAGGAACTAGTCAAGGAAGTTGAGGTGGGTTTGACAGACACTATGTACTCTGGGCCGAGTGTCAGGAAATCTGATATCATTGTAGATTTCGATTCAGGGACTGCGACAATTCTTTATCGGAACTACAAACAGCAGTTGCGTTTTATGCCAGCCCTTGATCCTGCAGAAAGAATGGGCATTTTCCGTGTTCGGTATGTTCCTTTTCCAATTACAGGCGTGCCAGGAGAGCCGGAGATGAAACTCAGAGGTCCTTTGGGGGAAAATCCGGTGGTATTCGAGATCGGCATGGCCTTCGGGGATGCGATCGTCCCCGGGGATGAATTTGTCGTCCCTGAGTTTTCTTTCAAGCGCCTTGGGGTGGCATTTGCAATCACGGAAAAACTCTTCAATGACGACGCAGAAATCATTGGCCTGGCTATTACTTATGATTTCAATTCGTATGGCAGTATTGGAGTAGGGGGGAACTTTGCCCAGGGTGAAGTGAGTCCTTATGTTAGTTTCGGCATTAACAAAAAGGCCTTTGAAGCTATGTTGGGTGGCTTGGTTGGTTTGTTCGAATGAGGCCATAATGATATGATTCCAAATGGTTTGTCCACAGACAGGCATGGGGGCGGTAATTCAATTGACGAGGACGTAGCCCATAACATTGCCCTGACGACGAAAAGAGTAGAGAGGATGGCCACCCAGTGCGCCACATCAAGAAAATCGAGCACCTTTCGGCTTTTCAATCCCAAACTACCGTCCACGGGCTGGCATGGCCGGTGAATGATTTCTGTTAGGAATGAGCCTTTTTGTAGAAGGAGACTGAACACAAGGGAAATTGAAATGGAGGGTGCGATGGGGGGCACGTTGAAACCCAGTTAGAGCAATACCTTCACGGGCCAGGGGACGGCCGCTTCCTTTACCCTTTCGGTAGTGCCAAGAAATGAAGGCGAATGTAAAGGAGGTATAAATGAAGATGTAAGAGCTGTCGATGAAACGAGGAAAACGCGACCCCTGGAAAACCTACCTGCCGTGTGAGAATGCAAAATTCACGTAAACACGTGATTGCGAGGTAGTAGAAAAAGGCCCTTCCTGTTGGAGCAGCGACACTCGCACTCGTGGTGCAAGGTTTGGTTGTTTTCAGAAGGGGAGGAGAGGAATCATGAACCATCGCACGGTATTTCAGATCGCTTTGCAATTGGGTGGAATGCTGACCATGCTTCAAGGATCACATGCTCAACAAGTCACGGTTGACTGTTCAGAAGGGAAGGGAAAGGTTATCTGCACAGAGAACCAGGTAGCAATCTGTTGGGTTGGCGAGGATTCCTCAACTCAGCGATGTCTGACCCCGCCGGAAGGAGTGACAGGGCTTTCCCTCGATGTCTGGTTGCTTTCCTACGTTTTCGATGATACCGTCACTGTCACGGACAAGAGCGTCGAGTCTTACCGCGAGATCATCAAAGCAGGAAAGTGGGAGAGTAGCGCTTATAAGGTTGCATTCTCCCTTCCCCGCACTTGGAAGGGAAGTAGATAGGGACCACGTTGCTCCTTGACCTCCCCAACGGGCGACGGCATTGCGTTTTGCTCCTGAAGAATTACTTCAGTTAGAAGATGAATGAAGCAATGGTTTTACACGTTCTCCTATCAGACCAATTGTCTGCAACAACATCTTGTGCGGTAATTCGGCACTATCCAATTGAAATGTAACCCTGGATATTCCGCCAAGGGCCTCAGCATGGTGAAGAATCTTTGCCACCTCCTCGGGACTTTTGGCCCCACCTGTGGCTCAAACCGGCTTCTTGTCATAGGTCATAGTGCTGTTTTGGGAACACACCACAAACCACCATTCACAATTGTGCGGCTCAACCACTTTGCAACATAGTTACTGATTTGGTACTGTCCTAATTAGGAAGGATTTGTCCTAATTTGCTTTTAGAAACTCCAACCAACCCTCAGTAGATGAACTTGACATAGAAGTCTTGAGCGATTCTGCTTGCAAACGTGGAAAGGTCCTCACGTTTCAGGATGGAGATTTGAGAATCCACCGGTAGTCCATATTGTCGAATAAATTCCTCACTGATGTACTCGCGAACAACTTTCCCCTCGGGAGGGAGCTTTTTTCTCTCTTCCTGTGAGCGAGACAAGTAGAACACCTCATTCTCCTTGGCAAACTCAACCGTCGCTTCCGGAAGCCCTTCCAGCAAAACCAAAGCCACAACGTAGCGGGCAGAATCGAGGGTCAATACGTCAACGACCAGTGTCCACTCCTGGATGTTCCAGGAGATAACAGCGTGCTTTACTTCAAACGCCTTTGTCAGCTCGCTGGTGAGGGTTGACTGCTCCTCGCTCATTTGGCCGGGGATTGAAACAGCTGTGATATAGATCCTCGGGTTTTCCTGAGCTAATGCAGAAGTGAAAAGGAGAGAAATTAGGATGATTGCACTCACAACCCGACGAGCAGGTGTCCGCATGAAAGCCTCCATAGGTAAGAGTTGTATGGTCAAGCCGCCTTCCGTATTTCCCAGTTAAACAGGTCACTCCAAGTCAGTATCCGCTTCACCAAGCCATGTTCCATCGCAGGGGTCACGCGCAACGTCTCGTGTACTCTGGCAAAGTTATAATGCCAGAAGTACAAACACAAGGCCGCGTTCAAATTCTCCCATTTCTTAGAGTAGGCGTTTGTCAGACGGGTCAACCTTCTCATACTCATGCGCATCGTAAGGTTTTGGCGTTCGATATGGGATGTTGAAATGTTCTCAGCGATGGGATTACCGGAGATTACTTTCCTTGTCGCACGTATTATACGTCCCGGTGAATAACGGCGGGATGCTTCACTTTCAGGAGGGGAAACGAAGTCTTTGACTACCTGCCCGTAGTCGATCTCACTCCCCCAAATCCTATCGACCGCAGGAATGTAGGGCTCCCAAAAAGCAATCGCAGTAAAAGCCTTCGCAGAAATTTCAAATTAGGACAAACCTCCCCAAATTAGGACAATACCACTGATTTGCTTCTTTGATTCCGTTTCCCAATGTTTCAACCCTAAACTATCCTTGAGTCCTTCTGGCTCTGCCCTTTCCTTCCTGATTGAGGCGGAGTCGGGAGGCACTTGAGGTCATTTACCCCATTCATCTCAAGAACGCGGGCCAATGGCTGGAAACTAATCCCAAAACCGCTTCGCTTGCGTCTATGCTTTGGGCCAGCTACATTTGTTAAAGATACGACCCGCCTATGCCTCAAAAATGGTTGTCCAATCTCAAAAGAACCCGTCCTCAAATTGCTGAAGTCCTAGAAGACATGTGTTACGAACAAGTCTCTAAGACGATACACCAACCTCCCAAATACATCGCCGAAGTAGTGAAGGGTTTGTTGACCGATGATAGTGCTCTTCGTCTCTTCTGGGTGTGTGTAACATACCAGAAGGAAGATTACGAACGAAGACACAATCATGGCTCCAATCCAAATTAGTTTAAATCAAACCTAAGTAGGGCAATATTTCCCCCAACGGTCGGTCAAGAAAATGAAATCCATTTGAATTCGCAGATCATTTAACCCCAGCGCCATGCCCAGCACCGATCTTGTTTTCCATCTCACCGATACCCTTCACGCTCTTCCTGTCGGAAAAACAACTGAAGAGGTTGAGGATGCTCTCGGTCTACCCACGAAGAGACTGATCTCAAAGGCTGGAGAGGTCTGGGAATATAGGATGATCGATGAGAAGAATGTGGTATACATGATATGCTATTTCCAATTTGTTGACGGTCTCCTCACTGGGCGCGGGATAAGAGAGAACATCCACTGAGGGGACAACTTTGCATAGAAGTTTTTCCAAGTCTAAGGAGAGAAACATACCAATGAAACATCTTCTTGTTGCTGGACTGGCCATCGGTATTGGAATGGCATTGAGTGGTTGCCAACGTGCCGGTGAATCACCTTCGGCAACTCCCTCCAGTGGGTTGGACCGTTCAGTGCTTCCGGTTAAGGAGCCAACGTATTCAAACGAAACCACGATGGATGCACGCGAAGCAAAGGCTCCTCCAAGGTTTGAAGTAAAGGCCCCTGATAAAGCGCCAAATGTGGTGATCGTCCTGATCGATGATCAGGGTTTTGGAATCCCAAGTGCATTTGGCGGGCCCGTTCAGGAGCCTACCCTTGAGCGACTTGCTGCCGGTGGCCTGCGATACAACCGCTTTCATACTACCGCACTCTGTTCCCCGACAAGGGTCGCATTGCTCACGGGAAGGAACCATCATCTAAACAATGCCGGCGCCATCATGGAACTTGCAACGGGTTTTCCGGGCAATACAGGCGTCCGTCCCAACAGTGTCGCACCGCTCGCAGAGATGCTGCGGCTCAACGGATACAGCACAGCGGCCTTCGGGAAGTATCACGAAACAGCTCCATGGGAAATCTCCGTTTCCGGACCATTTGACAGATGGCCCACACGTTCAGGGTTTGATAAGTTCTACGGGTTTATCGGTGGTGAAACGAACCAATGGGCTCCGGCGATTTTCGATGGAACTGTCCGTGTTGAAACACCGCATGACCCCGATTATCATTTTACCGCCGATATGACCAATCAGGCCATCAACTGGGTCAGTGCACAACAGGCACTTACACCCGACCGACCCTTCTATATGTACTTTGCAACTGGAGCCACTCATGCTCCGCACCATTCCCCAAAGAAATTCATTGAGAAGTACAAAGGTAAGTTCGATCAGGGTTGGGACAGCCTGAGAGAGGAAACCTTTGCTCGACAGAAGGCCCTGGGAGTTGTTCCGCAGGATGCACAGCTCACCGCGCGTCCAGCTGAGATTCCCGCCTGGGACGATCAGACCCCGGACCAGAGGAAACTCTTTGCAAGGCAAATGGAGGCCTTCGCCGGTTTTGCCGAACATACCGACTATGAGGTGGGCAGACTGGTTCAGGCCCTGGAAGAAATGAATGAGCTGGACAATACGCTCTTCCTTTATATCGTCGGTGATAACGGGTGCAGCGCGGAAGGTGGCCCGCAAGGTACATACAATGAAATGATGGCTTTGAATGGAATCCTGAGCGAACCATCGCAGATGATGGGACACATCGATGATTGGGGAAGCCCCAATACATTTCCGCATTTTGCGATTGGCTGGGCCCATGCCGGCAATACACCTTTTCAATGGACAAAACAGATTGCCTCCCATTTTGGCGGAACACGTAATGGAATGGTTGTCCACTGGCCCGAGGGGATACAGGCATGGAACCAGATTCGTTCACAGTTCACGCACGCGACAGACATTGCACCAACCGTCCTCGAAGCGTGTGGCTTGCCATTTCCGAAATCTGTGAATGGAACGGAGCAGATTCCTTTCAGCGGTGCGTCGTTCATGTTTTCGTTTGACGATGCGACGGCGGCCGATCGACATACGGTCCAGTATTTTGAAATGTTTGGGAACAGGGGAATCTATGACAACGGTTGGGTCGCCTGTACAAGGCATTCAATACC
>DAIPLH010000074.1:0-3320 GCA_036769325.1 Bacteroidota bacterium | reverse complement strand
CCGCCTCTGACGGAGGATGTGTGGGAGCTGTACAACGTGAGTGTGGACTTTTCACAAGCGAACAATCTTGCTGATGAGAACCCAGGGAAACTCAGAGAACTACAGGATCTTTTCACACAGGAAGCAACCAGGAACCATGTATTCCCGATCGATGACCGCCGGGCAGAGCGCTTTAACGCCGAGATCGCAGGCCGGCCTGATCTGATAGGAGCGCGCACTTCTCTGACCCTTTATGAAGGCATGACGGGCATCGCGGAGAATGCATTCCTCAACGTAAAGAACAAGAACTACTCGATAACGTCCGATGTCGAACTCAAGGATGGAAACACCAATGGTGTTATCATCTCTCAAGCGGGACGATTTGGTGGATGGGTGCTCTATATGAAGGGCGGGAAGGTACGTCACGAGTACAACTTCTTTGGTGTTGAGAAGACAAATATCGGCAGCCCCAGAGCGGTGCCTGCCGGCAAGCACCAAATCAGGTACGAGTTTGTTGTCGATGAGGAAAAACCCGGTGCAGGTGGCAAATGCATGCTCTACGTCGATGGTCAAAAGGTTGCAGAAGGCAGGATTCCAAAGACACAACCATTCGTGTACTCTGCCGACGAAGGGATCGACATCGGAATGGACAACGAGACCAATGTCTCGAATGACTACAAGCAAGGGGATAACAAGTTTACCGGTAAGATCAGGAAAGTGACGGTGGATATCGCATCGAAGTAACCTGCAGGCAGTCCGCCGTTGGGTCAGGAGAAGGTCGCCTGGGGCGGGCCTCGGTCTTCAGCATGAGATCGACCCGCTGGGGATCAAATTTAGGGGAAGAAAGGGGTCATTTCATTGACAGAGGAAGTGTACAAGCAAAAAAAAGCTGCTATCGATTCCCTTTGCGACACGCTGAAAGGGAACACACCGGAAGAGGCTATTGAGATTATGCGAAAGGGTTGGATGGAAGAGCTGGAAGAGGAGATGGAAGAGGAGCGGCACCGGTCAACGAAGAACGCTGCCGACTCTTCCTCGTAGTGTTCATCCGGCATGGCTTCGAAAAGGGGTGACAAGTTGAGAATTACCCGGCAAGGGAACAAGGGTTGGCAAGAAAGTATATTGACCTGGAACAATCTCTTCAACCGTAGGGAACGAAGCACTGCTGCATAGGTCATTCGGAGGCTGCTTTGAAAGGCACTATAGGGAAAAAAAAGAGGGACACTTTCGTTTCAAGGAACGGGGTGGAGTTTCACTACAAACCGGATTTTTCCGGACAAGTCACGATTTACGTCCGAGGCATCATTACTGACATTCCAGGAGATGCTCTGTTGGAGTTTTGCCAAACAGTCTACGGTATCAAATTGGAACAAAGAAAATCAGAGTAGGAGCACTCGATCTTGTGATTCAAACGTCGAAACCACTCGCACAGAGGGAAGCGGCGCGATCAAATTACGTAGCAACGAGGCGGTAAATGGCTATATACGACTGCATGTGTTGCGGGGACCCAATTGAAGAAGGAAAGGCCTTCCAATGTTCCCGGTGTCCTCCGCTCCACCCGCTACACAAGAGGTGTTGGAACAGGCACTTCGACAAGACACATGATGCGATGCTGATCCCGTTGTCGGACCAACCACGAACGCGGCCTGTTAGAGGTCCCAGACTATCGTGATTGATCGATTCAAATCAGGACAAGAAGGGGAATTTTAGACGGTATGGTGAAGGTACTATCCTTCTTTCCCTCTGTTTGTCCTAATATGAAACACGGCAGAAAACGAAAAAGCCGAAGTGATTAGCTTCGGCTTTTGATTTCTTAGAGTACTCGAGGCAATTTATCGCTGTGAGGAACCATTCAACAGAGGTTTTGATGCCACGTATCACCAGACAAGGCGGCTTCCACATTCTCGCCAGGCTTGGTTCGCGGCCGCTTCACTTCACTGGGCGGCCTTTTCGATGAGCGCGGCCACCGCATTAGGCTGCGATATGTAGATCGAGTGACTGCCTGCCATCTCGACGACTGTCGAACCCGCGCGCTTGGACATGAAGCGTTGGGCGGTCGGTGGGATCATCTTGTCGTCCGTGGCAACCAGATACCAGCTCGGCTTGGACCTCCAAGCGGGCTCACTGATCGTGCCGGTCAGTGCGTCTACGCCCCAAGGGACTTGGGAGTCTGCCATGAACGCGGCTTTTTCATGATCAACATCACCTGCGAATGAGTCGGGGAACTTCGCCTTGTCGAGAAATAGATAGCCGTCCTGCGGCGGCAGTATCGGAGGCACGGGCGCGCCCGGTGGGGGATCCTTGATAAGCGTGGACACGGATTCACCCCTGTCCGGGGCAAAGGCGCTGATATAGACAAGCCTTGTGACCCTTGGATCATTGCCTGCCTCGGTGATTACCACTCCGCCGTAGGAGTGGCCGACGAGAACTACTGGGCCATCCTGCGCAGCAACAATACGCTTGGTCGCGGCGACATCGTCGGCGAGTGATATCGTCGGATTCTGAACAATGCTTACTGTGTAACCGTCCTTCGTCAGAATCCTATAGACGCCCTCCCAACCAGAGCCGTCCACGAAGCCACCGTGGACGAGAACGACGTTCTTTGCTTTCAAACCTGGTATTTCAGCCATGATGATCTCCTTTTTCATTGCACATAAGTTGACTATTCAGCAAGGGATGCCCAGCAATGCTCAACCTGTTCTGTGTAGCCACCCAATTGTCTCGTCCCGCAGGATAATTACCCCTGACCAATCATCCTTGATCTCCTCGCATCAGATACTTCGTGTGGAGTGCGATTGATCGTGACGGATCGAGGTCATCAGGCGCACCTTGGTGCCTGCAATCATGTCTCCGTCACAAATTGTGAAGTTGGAATTGAACCATACGCCGGAGTTGGTTCCTGTTCCTGTGATAGCTGTGCCATTACCCTCACAAGAAAGACCTTAGCAGAGTCCTGTCTATCGACAAACATGTGTACAACGTTCCTCAAGGGTACAGGCGTGACCATAAATTGAAATGGTAGAAGCCAACAAGGCGGCCAATAGAAGAGAGCCAACATGCTGACATAGCCTTGCTTCATGATTGGAGGCCACACCGCCGTCCCCTCAGGTGGAGGAGGAGAATTATCTTCATGAAAAGGCCTCACCGAATAGTGAAATGGACCATAGCACGATGAAACATCGGGTTTCTATTTAATCAGCAACATCCTCTTCGTCTCCACAAAGCTCCCTGTTGTCATCCGATAGATGTAAATCCCCGATGCCACTGTTCCTCCCACCTCATTCCTTCCATCCCAGACTGCTTCATGATAACCTTCAGTTTGGTAAGCCTCAACAATTGTC
>DAIPLH010000429.1:0-2852 GCA_036769325.1 Bacteroidota bacterium | reverse complement strand
TTGCCGAAGATGATATCAGCAAGATCTCGCTCGCGGTCGATGAGGCCTGTACCAATGTTATCAAACACGCATACGGGTTTGACAAGTCAAAAACCCTCAAGATTACCGTGGTGCCGGGAAAGGATCGCCTTGAAATTCTCATCACGGATACGGGGAAACAATTTGATCCGGACAAGGTATCAACTCCTGACATGAAGGAGTACCTCACCCACTACCGGAAAGGAGGGTTGGGAGTCTATCTGATGAAGAAACTGATGGACGAAGTTGATTATCAACCCCTGCCCGGTGGGAAGAACGAGGTCCGTCTCGTGAAGTATCTCGGGAGATAGAACCGGATCATCATGCCAGGCAGGAAATCCAGAGCAACCCCTCCGCCGACGCTTACCTACGAAAGCCTGTTTGAACACCAGGCCCTCTTCGAGTTCAGCAGAATCATCAATTCCTCCATTGACCGGAAGTTCATCCTCAACCACATCCTCCTGACCATCATGGGGAAAATGTTGTGCTCGAAGGGGATGGTTCTTCTCACCGATGGGGGGGATAACTATCGCGTGAACATGTTGAAGGGGTTCGAACCGGGATTACTCAATGCAGCGGTACGGATCCGACGCGTTCCCGCCGAGCTGTTTACTGTCAAAGGAGTGAAGGCGTCCTCCTATCCATGGATCCCTTTCTTCAGGCAAGCCGGTGTGAGGTTTCTGCTTCCCATGGTGATTACGGACAAGCCAATCGGCTTTCTTGCGTTCGGTGAACGTCTTTCAACACGCAAACTTGAGCCGCGGGAAACGACGTACTTCCGCTCGCTCGCCAATATCTCGGCAACCGCTGTCGAAAAGAGCAGAACCATCGAAGAGGTTCGCCAGATCAACAGGCAGATGGACATGAAGGTCCAGGAGCTCAACACCCTGTTTGATCTCAGCAAGGAATTCGGAAGTCTCCTCGATGCGGAGAAACAGATCAAGCTCCTGGTCTACTCGCTCATGGGACAGGTCGGCGTTCATCGCTATATGATCTGCCTCCGTTCAGGAGCAGACATCTCTCCCGTTGCCTCGCGTATCGATGGGCCAACCCCACAAAACAAGCTTCTGGTTGATCTTGGCCTGGTGAAACGCCCTATCATCGTGGATAATCTTGTTGTGCGCAATCATCCTGAGCTTCGCGAAGTGCTTGAAAGTATTGGGATGAGAGCCGTCATTCCCATGCAGGTTCAGGGAGAAACACGCGGACTGATCCTGCTCGGAGAGAAACTGACCAGGGATGAATTCAAACAGACAGACCTGGAATTCATTGCCTCGCTGGGTAACCTGGCGATGATTTCTCTGGAGAACACAAGGTTGTTCCGGGAGGCCATCGAGAGGCAGAAGCTCGAGGACGAACTGATCATCGCAAGAGAAATCCAGAAGGGTCTGCTGCCAAGCCTGCTCCCTTCAATCCCGGGAATGTCTATTGCTGCGGCCAACATCTCCTCGAAGCAGGTGGGGGGAGACTATTACGACGCGCTGCCGGTTTCGGAGACACAATGGGTCATAGCAATCGGCGACGTTTCCGGAAAAGGTACACCGGCTGCCCTGCTGATGGCGAATCTGCAGGCCACAATTCGGGCTCTTGTTCCACTTGGTTTTCCTCTTGCGGAGCTGACCGGACGGGTCAATGATCTGATGTGTGAGAACACGGGGGGATCCAAGTTTGTTACTTTTTTCTGGGGAATTCTCGATCCGGTTGAAAAGACACTGCGCTATGTAAATGCAGGGCACAATTATCCGATTCTCTTTCGAAGTGATGGTAGCATCAAGAAATTCGACAAGGGAGGGATGATTCTTGGGGTTCTGAAGACCACGACTCCGTACGAGCAGGAAACGGTTTCATTGAAAGAGGGGGATGTTCTTGTGATGTACACAGACGGCGTCAGCGAAGCAATGAACCGTGTGGGAGCTGAGTATGGAGAGGAACGGCTGGAGGAGGTTGTGAACTCGACAAAAACTTCTGACGCCGACAGCATTCTGAGAGAAATCTACAAGGATGTGGTCAAACACGTCGGCGGGGCTCCTCAATCAGACGACATCACGATGATGATTCTCAAAGTGACATAGTTGTACTCTGCAGTTCTTCCCCTACGCTGTGGTTGCTTGTCAGGCTCCAATTCGATACTTTTTTCCATTCTTTCCCTTTCCGCTGATTAATGGCCTATCCTTTTCGCGAAATAGAACCTCGGTGGCAGGCTTACTGGGACGAACACCGGACCTTTGAGACAAAAGAGGCCGCTGGCAAGGAAAAGATGTACATCCTTGACATGTTTCCCTACCCCTCGGGTGCAGGACTGCACGTCGGCCATCCCGAGGGATATACGGCGACCGATATCCTTTGCCGGTACAAACGAATGCAGGGCGTCCAGGTCCTTCACCCCATGGGCTGGGATGCATTTGGTCTTCCTGCGGAACGGTACGCAATGCAGACCAATATTCACCCCGCCATTACAACGACCCGGAACATTGATAATTTCCGTCGCCAGATCAAAATGCTCGGTTTGAGCTATGACTGGTCCCGGGAAATCAATACGACTACACCTTCCTATTACAAGTGGACACAGTGGATCTTCCTTCAGATCTACAATTCATGGTTTGACCCGCGAATTGGTGCAGCCAGGCCAATTTCCCTTCTTGAGAAGCAACTAGAGGAGCATGGAACGGAAGATCTTCCGTGTGACAGACCGCTGAACCCGGGTGATTGGCGGAGTATGTCGAGGAAGGAGAAGCACGATTACCTCGCCGACTTCCGCCTTGCATATGTTGATGAGATCGCTGTAAATTGGTGTGAGGGACTGGGTACAGTCCTTGCAAATGAAGAAGTGCCTG
>DAIPLH010000073.1:9430-10194 GCA_036769325.1 Bacteroidota bacterium | reverse complement strand
CCTGCGTCGCAGGAAGTTCACAGTCACACAGACGCGGCTTACTGCAGAGGAGCGACGACGAAATGTGGAGGGCGCATTTGTCGTCAACATCTCATCATACACATCGGTTCGGGGAAAAAGATTCGTGCTGGTTGACGACGTGATTACAACCGGAGCGACAACCGAGGCGGCGGCGCGTGTCCTGGTTGCGGCAGGTGCGTTGCCACCGGTTGCGTGCGCTGTTGCGCTGGCAGAGTGACCGTCTGCCCGACATGATGACGTGAGACGCCTCGTTGTTACCTTGACATTCAAAACCATTCTTCCTACATTTCTGCTGAATTTCAAAGGTTTTTGTGCGTTTCCCCCGACTCTGTGAACATCTCTCATCTCTTTCCTATTTTCATCGGAGGCTTTTGAATGGCTATTAATGTTGCGATCAACGGCTTTGGCCGGATCGGACGGTTGGTCTTTCGTAGAATGCTGCAAAAGGGGGGGATCAATGTCGTGGGGATCAACGATATCACCAATGCGGCGACTCTCGCCTATCTGCTAAAGTATGATTCTGTTCATGGGAAGTATCCCGGGAGCGTTTCCGCCGAGGGAAATACAATCGTTGTCGACGGCAAGAAGTATGCGGTTACTGCCGAAAAGGATCCTGCAAAACTGCCATGGAAGGAAGTGGGAGCGGACATCGTTATTGAAGGGACCGGAATCTTCACAAGCCGCGAAAAGCTCGACCTCCATATCAAAGCCGGGGCGAGGAAAGTCATTCTGACTGCGCCCGC
>DAIPLH010000073.1:7934-9420 GCA_036769325.1 Bacteroidota bacterium | reverse complement strand
GCAACAGTTGTTCTCGGTGTCAACGATAAGGTCCTGACCGGCAAGGAGAAGTTTGTTTCGAATGCCTCCTGCACGACCAACTGCCTTGCACCGATGGTCAGCGTGCTGCATGATGCGTTCGGGGTTGACCATGGGTTTATGACGACAATTCATTCCTACACGAACGATCAAAAGTTGCTCGACCTTCCACACAGTGACCTCCGCCGTGCGCGAGCGGCCGCGCTTTCGATTATTCCAACAACAACCGGCGCAGCGAAAGCTGTTGGAAAGGTCATCCCTGCATTGAACGGCAAGCTGGATGGCTTCTCGCTGAGAGTGCCGACACCAGATGGCTCGATAACGGATTTTGTTGCAGTGCTGAAGCGTGCGGTAACCAAACAGGAAGTAAATCAGGCGATGAAGGATGCCGCGGAGTCTTCGCTCAAGGGTATCCTGCAATACACCGAAGATGAAATTGTTTCAGCCGATATCATCGGCAATTCCCATTCATGTATTCTTGATTCGAAGCTTACCATGGCGCATGGATCAACGGTCAAAGTATTCGGGTGGTACGACAACGAGTGGGGCTTCTCGTGCCGGGTGGTCGACCTGCTCGAAAAGATCGCCTGATCGTATCGCGGCCGGATGCCGGATGAATACTCTGACCATTGACGACGTCGTTCTGACCGGGAAGCGGGTTCTTATCCGTGTGGACTTCAATGTCCCTCTCACTCCGGATCTCAGGATCGCTGATGACAAGCGGATTGTCGAATCGATACCGACAATCAAGAAAGTAATCAGGTCAGGAGGGAAGACGATCCTGATGAGCCATCTTGGTCGGCCCAAGGGGAAACCCGACGAGGAGTTTTCGCTGAAGGTAGTTGCAGCTCATCTGGGATCGTTGCTGGGGTCTGAAGTGACTTTTGTACCCGATTGTGTTGGTGAGCAGGCACAGGAGGCTGTTGCCGCAATGGAGCCTGGGGAAGTAGCGCTATTGGAGAACCTCAGGTTTCACCCTGAAGAAGAGGCGAATAACCCTGAATTTGCTGAAGAACTGGCACGGCTTGGTGACGTCTATGTCAACGATGCATTCGGCACGGCTCATCGCGCTCACGCATCGACCGAAGGGATTACGCACTTCGTAAAACCCCGGGTCGCCGGCTATCTGATGAAGAAGGAAATTGAATACCTGAACAGGGCTGTCGCAGACCCACGGAGGCCCTATGTGGCGATCATTGGCGGGGCCAAGATTTCGGGCAAGATCGACGTCATTCAGAACCTTCTTCCCAAAGTTGATGTGCTTGTGATCGGCGGCGGAATGGCCTTCACGTTCTTTGCGGCTCAGGGGATCGAGATTGGTGATTCACTCGTCGAGAGCGAGAAACTGCCTCTCGCGGCAAAGATCCTCGAACAGATCAAGGCCGGACAGCGTCGTGTGATTTTCCCGATCGACTGCGTCATTGCTGACCGGTTCGACAACGATGCACAGCGCAAAGTTGTTCCTGTG
>DAIPLH010000073.1:0-7924 GCA_036769325.1 Bacteroidota bacterium | reverse complement strand
CCCGGATGGAGGGGACTGGACATTGGCCCGGAAACCGTGAAGCTGATCAATATGGAGATCAGAAAAGCGAGGACCATTGTGTGGAACGGACCGATGGGCGTTTTCGAGATGCCGAACTTTGCAAACGGGACGCTCGAGGTTGCTCGAATGCTTGCCGAGGCGACAAAAGCAGGCGCGACAACGATTGTCGGTGGCGGCGATTCCGCGGCAGCGATCGCTGCAGCTGGTTTCGAAAGCTCAGTCTCACATGTCTCAACAGGCGGCGGTGCGTCGCTTGAATTTCTGGAAGGGAAGACTCTGCCCGGCGTCCAGGCGTTGGACAGGAAATGATGTCGGGCGGTGTGAAGTGTAAGCTCATGAGGGAAGTGTAGTGGGACTCTTTGACCGAACAGGACCTGCGGGATACCAGTATCAACGTCCCGGTTTTTTTGGCGGGTTTCGGCTCTTTCCACCCGTCATCCGGTGGCTCTTTGTGATAAACGGGGGAATGTATCTTTTTCTCAATCTCCTCCTCCTTCCATTCACAATTGATGGTGTTCCTTTCGGAGGCCCCGTCGGGCTTCTGGGACAATACCTGTCGCTCTGGCCCTTTGGTCCTGATTTCCTTCCCTGGCAAATTTTCACCTACATGTTCCTGCATGGCGGATTCTTTCATTTGTTTTTCAATATGCTCATGCTGTGGATGTTCGGTATGGAATTGGAAAACGTCTGGGGCGGAAAGAAATTTCTGACGTACTACATTCTGTGCGGTCTCGGCGCAGCCGTGGCGAATCTTTTCATTGCACCGCTGATTGGACAAACGGGACCAACAGTTGGCGCCTCCGGAGCAATATTTGGCGTGCTTGTGGCTTTTGGGATGTTGTTTCCTGATAGACCGGTTTATGTCTATTTCCTGTTGCCAATTCCAGCGCGGTATTTTGTCATCGGGCTTATTGCCCTGGATCTCCTCTACGGTGTTGCCGGCACATCGGATGGAATTGCGCATTTCGCACACCTTGGCGGCGCCGCGGTCGGCCTGGTCTACAACCTGAGTGGACGGGGCACCTCGTCAAGTCATGGCTGGTGGTCGCGTCTGACGGGTGACCTGAAGAATCCATTCGCCAGGACGGAACGTGTTGGCGGCCGGCATGGAATGAGCTCGGAAGTCCGTGATGCACGGTTCTATGATATCCACTCGGGCAAGAAGATGGATGATGGAGAGAAACGCACTCCGCAGGAGGTGATTGATTCCATCCTGGACAAAATCGGGAAGGGCGGGTACCAGAGCCTGACCGAGGAGGAGAAAAGAATCCTGAACGAAGCCAGTAAGAGAATGAATTGATATGGAAATCCCTGTCCTGAACAATCTCAACATTCCCGAAATTCATCCTACCTACAGGGTAGGGCTTCGACGGAAGACACGACAGGTCATGGTCGGCAATGTGAAAGTTGGCGGAGGGGCGCCGATTTCTGTGCAGACGATGACCAAGACGAAGACCTCCGATGTGGATGGAACGGTTGCCCAGATCGAACGGGCTGCGGAATCGGGGTGCGATATTGTGCGTGTGACTGTGAACGACAAGGAAGCGGCGCTCGCAATGAAGGAAATTGTCCGCCGCTCTCCGCTGCCGGTAGTGGCCGATATCCACTTCAATCATATTTTCGCCCTGAAATCGATCGAGGCAGGTGTTGCCAAAGTTCGCATCAACCCGGGAAACATCGGGAGCCACGAGCGGATTCATGAGGTGCTTCATGCCGCCAAGCAACTCGGGATTCCGATCCGGATCGGAGTGAACTCGGGTTCGCTCGAGGAGGATATCCTGAACAAGCATGGCTATCCGACAGCTGAAGCGCTGTACGAGAGCGCCATGCGGCACGTGTCGATCTGTGACGAGGTAGGGTTCCGGGATGTGATCATTTCGGTGAAGTCTACCGACGTCAGACTGATGATTGAAGCCTACCGGCTTGTGGCCGAGCGCACCGATATTCCCCTGCATCTCGGTGTCACGGAGGCAGGCACGGCAAAAATCGGAACGATCAAATCCGCTGTTGGTATCGGAACGTTGCTTGCTGAAGGTATCGGCGATACGATCCGCGTCTCGCTCACCGATGAACCCTGGAAGGAAGTTGAAGTCGGAAAAGAAATCCTTCGCTCGTTGAGCCTTGCGTCACGGAACGTCGAGCTCATCGCCTGTCCGACCTGTGGCCGGCTCGAGGTGGACCTTTTTGCGATCATGGCCGAACTCGAAAAACGCCTCGAAGGGATCAAAAAACCTGTCAAGATTGCCGTGCTTGGTTGCGTTGTCAACGGTCCCGGCGAGGCGAGTGAGGCAGATATTGGAATCGCCGCCGGAAAAGGAGTGGGGATACTTTACCGGAAGGGTGAGGTTGTGCGCAGAGTGAAGGAATCAGAGATTGTCGATGTGATTGTCGAAGAGGTCCACAAGTTCCAGCCTGAAAACTGAGGAAACCGCAAATTTCCCTCAGTCCAACACACAACCCGCTGCAGTACAGCATCTCATGAATATTCTGTTTGTCGGCGATATCGTCGGAAAGCCGGGGCTTGAATTTGCCGTTTCGGTCCTTCCAGGCTTCGTGAAGAAGTATGAGGTTGACCTTCTCATTGTGAACGGCGAGAATACAACCGATGGGAAGGGAATCTCCGCCGAAGATGCAAAGAAGATCTTTGATCTGGGGACCCATGTTATCACAACCGGGAATCATGTATGGGACCGGTGGGATAGCAGAAAAGTCATGAAAGAGGAGAGACGTATTCTCCGGCCGCTGAACTATCCGAGAGAAAACGGCGGAAATGGATATTTTGTGGTGGATCTTGGAGAAAAAGGTAAGGCCGCAATCGTCAATGCGCAGGGCCGCGTCTTCATGCAGGCCATCGATGATCCATTCAAAGCGGTGGACAAGATTCTTCCGAAGCTCAATGAAGAAACGAAGGTTGTGTTTATCGACTTCCACGCTGATGCAACAGCAGAGAAGATGGCCTTCGGATGGTATTTCGACGGCAAAGTCACTGCAGTGATTGGTACGCACACGCATACGCCAACAGCTGATGCGAGGATTCTCCCGCGCGGGACGGCTTTTCAAACAGACTGCGGAATGACCGGTCCATACGATTCGGTTCTCGGTATGCACAAGGAACAGGCGATCAAGCGACTCCTCCTGTCGACCCCCCACAAGTACGAAGTGGCGTCGCACGATGTTCGACTGTGCGCTGTCTTTGTGAAGGCCGACCCCTCCACGGGGCGTGCATTGAAAATGGAAAGCATTATCTATCCTGCATTCGGGTAAGCGCGGCGTAGGTTGACATTTATGCCGATTACGCGGCCATGTAGCTATCCTGGCGAGATGAATCTCGCCCTACATCGTTGGGCGGAATGAACTTGGTGGATTGGGCAGATGTATTAATCGCGGAGACGCGGAGGTCGCAGAGAAATCGCAGAGGGTGAAAAACGGCCTGACAAGACAAGGACTTCACTCTGCGTGTTCTCCGCGTTCTCTGCGCCTCTGCGATTAATACCTTTGCGGCATAGCTTAACAATAGCAACAAAATCCCCATCACCCCCATGACAGCAACAATCATCGACGGACGAAAGATCGCGGATGAAATCCGCGCGGAGGTGCGCGCGGAGACGGCAGAACTGAAGCGCACGCGTGCTATCACTCCAGGTCTTGCCTTCATTCTTGTTGGTGACAACGCTGCCTCGCAGGTGTACGTCCGTTCGAAGGGGAAGGCGTGTGAGGAGATGGGATTTCACTCGGTAACGAAGCAGCTTCCCGTGAGCACCTCCGAGCAACAGCTGCTTGGCCTTATTGCAGAGTTCAATGCGGATAAGAGTATTCACGGGATCCTGGTCCAATTGCCGCTTCCCGGGCATATCGATGCACAACGCGTCCTGGAAGCGATCGACTATCGCAAGGACGTCGATGGATTCCATCCGCAGAATGTCGGCCGGCTTGTGATCGGACTTGACTGCCTTCGTCCGTGTACACCGTCGGGCGTCCTCGAACTTCTGATGCGAAGCGGAAACGATCCGGCGGGCAAGCATGTCGTGGTCGAGAAGCCGCTGGAAGTGACGCTGAAGAAATGGATGAACATGCTTCTGCAGAAGCAGAAGGGCGCGAACGCCGTTGTCACGATTGTACACACCGGCGTCAAGGACTTCACCCCGCTCACGCGCCAGGCCGATATCCTGATCGCTGCAATGGGAAAACCCGAAGCCATTAGTGGCTCAATGCTGAAGGAAGGTTGTGTCGTGATCGATGTTGGCATCAACCGCATCAAGGATGAGACTGCCAAAAGTGGGTATCGTCTGGTCGGAGATGTGCATTTCCCCTCGGCCGCCAAGGTTGCCCAGGCAATCACTCCAGTTCCCGGTGGAGTCGGCCCAATGACGATTGCAATGCTGATGAGAAATACGCTGGAAGCGGCGCGGGGGCTGGGTGAATACAAAATTCACGCAAAAGCGTGAACCCCTCGAAGATTACCGTCCGTCCCCTCATATCCAAAAATAGTAAGGGAATAGCCTAACATATCGGTTGTGATTGTAAGGGTATTCCCTTATGGCAAATCGTAATCGGAATCTCATGATTGAACAACTGGACATGAAACTGGCAAAGTTCCTGAGGAAGGATAATGCGGAGCGGCCACCGGTCTGACAAACCTGAATAAACATTAATCTACTGGTATCACTCGAATGTTGAACCGAAATCAGATCGTTCTCACCGTTGCCCTCCTGTTGGTGACCTTCCCGAACACCCTCCGTGCTCAGTGCTCTGATGCCGGCGTCTGCGTTATTGGATCAGGCTACTCCATGACCGACTACCAGGTCGGCGCAAACTATGTGTTTGGCGCCAGCGGGACGCCGGATGATCTCACCTTCCATTCGCTTGATCTGGTGGGAGACATCCGGGTATTCCAGGGCTCGAGGATCACGGTTCAACTTCCGTGGTCGAGCGCAAGCGGGCCCCTTGGCGAGGCCGGTGGTGTTGGCGACCTTGTCGTCCTCTGGGATCAGGAAGTGGGGGCAATGTCCGGAGGTCTGCTCGATATCCAGATCGGTGGAAAATTTGCAACGGGTGAGGTTAATTCCGGCAATCTGCCTCAGGCATACCAGCCCGGATTGGGAACGAACGACCTGCTGGTCGGCGTTTCCTATGAAACCACTCCATGGCTGTTTGCTCTTGGGTACCAGTTGTCAAGAGGCAGAAGCGACAACATGATCACCCGTCTGAAACGGGGGGATGATCTCCTTGCCCGCGTTGGTTACATGACACACATCTCAGACGTTGCCGTTGCGCTGGAGGTACTGGCAATAAAGCGACTTCAGGAATCGAGCGTGCTGGATACAACCGTCGCGGGTGGCGATTCATTCATCGATGTACCGGACAGCGATCAGTTTCAGGTCAATCTTCTCGCCGGAGCCTCGCTGCCGCTTTCTGAACAGTTGAGTGTTCAGAGTTTTGTCGCCCTGCCACTGGTGAGTCGTGATGTCAATATCGATGGGCTCAAGCGGAGTATTACGATTTCGGCTGGACTTGAGTATTCGTTCTGATAGTGACATATCTTCATTAGACCAAAGGGAAATGGCTAACACGGTTTGTATGAGACTCGACGCTGTCAATCCTTGAAAGTAGTCTCATGAAAGCGAAGCATACGGGTTCTCTTCTTCACTGCCCCGCTAGATTGGCATTTGGTTGCATACTTGTCGCAAGGATCCTCCTCTTTCCTGTAATTACACTCTCTCAAGAGACCCTTGAACTCTGGACGGAGGTATTCGGACCCGTTGAGCACCAAGAGCTTGGATGGGTCGTCACAGGTCTGACCCCATCAGCAAGTCTTCCATATAGAATGGCCGTTTCCCGTGTTGGTCATACCGGCCTCTATCTCTTGGACGATTCTACCGACACGGATCCTCAACTGACAATAACTGGAGGTGATTGGCTCGTCCAGGCGGACTTGAACGATGATGGGTGGGAGGACATTGTGGTGAATTACGGAAGGGTTACTGAGGATACCCTATGGTTTTATTGGGGAACACCTTCGGGGATTGATACGACGAACGTAATGACCGTCGTGGGTTTTGATGATGGTCGGTTTAGGCCCGGTTGGGTTGGCGATCTGAACAACGACGAGCGACCGGACTTGGTTGTCTGTGCTCCTTATTATGGTCCGACGTTCAGTGGTAAGGTCTATTTCTTCTTGAGCCCAATTCTCACAGCAGTTCCAACTGATTCGCTCGTTGGAGACTCAGCGTTCTGCCTGCTGGGGAAAATCGTTCGTGGAGGAGATGTGAATGACGATGGATACACGGATTTGTTCGTTCGCGGAGTCAGAGACGATGTGGAAGACTACGTAGATGTCTATTGGGGTGTCACTGGGGATACTCTTGACTTGGAGCGCGATCTTCAATTGCAAACTGCCGAATTGAACAGAGACGCACTGGCAGTTTTTGACATGAACGGAGATGGGATCGACGATCTAATGTGGACAGCAAGAGACAGTCTTGACTGGGTCTATGTTCACTATGGAGGACCGGCGTTTAGCATCGTTCCAGATCTCAAGCTGGCAGATCCTGGCATTGCAATGTTTGGTTGGATACTCTCGAATGCCGGTGATATGAATGGTGATGGTTATGATGACCTCGCAGTAGGTTGTCCAAATGCATCAATCACATCAGGTGTTGTGCTCATTTTCGCCGGAGGTCCCACGATCGACGGAGAATTTGATGCTGCGATTTCGATGTCAAACGATGGTCAGTTTGGGTTTAGCGTTTCGGCCATTGGGGATGTGTCCGGCGATGGATTGGATGATCTTGTTATCGGGGCTTGGCGTTGGCCGTTCCTTAATGGCAAGGGCTATTGGGGAATCTACAAGGGAGATGATGAGATTGTGAACGATATTTCCATCGACGACGAGACGCCACTTTCATTTGATCTCCTTTCCCCTTACCCAAACCCGTTCAATCCTTCGACTACGGTTACGTACGCCATTGATAGGCCGGCAGAAATCACACTTATGGTCTATGACGTGCTTGGACAGTTGGTTGGAGAGCTCGACAGTGGATCAAGGAACGCCGGGGTTCATTCTGTCAAATTCGACGGAAGCCCCCTCTCAAGCGGCGTATACTTTTTCAGGCTTAACGTAATTTTCCAAAATGGTGAACGAACAGTGAGAATGAGAAGCGGGATACTTGCAAAATAGCTTCTGAAACCAACTGAACGGCATACTGAATGTCACGTAACATGAATGCAGAAAAAAAGCAAAAAGATGCAATCATCAGGAAATATGATGATGAGGCGAAAGAACTGGATACCGCTGCTTGGCTCGCTCTTGGTGGCGATGTACGCGTTCCGGAACCCGGCGTTGGGCATTATTTTGTTAGCAGGAAAGTGGCTATGGGTCTAAAGCTTTGTGGAAACCACTTATCGGACCGGGCGAGGGTGCTTGAGATCGGATGTAGTTTCGGCCAAATGACAGCTATCCTTGCGAAGAAATTCACTGACTTGACAGCAGTGGACATCTCGCCAAGGAGCGTTCAGATAGCCGAGAAGAGGCTTCAGTCGTACAGACTGGATCATGTGCGTTTCGCTGTCGACGACGCCGAGTCTCTGCGAAGTGTTCCCGACAACTCGTTTGACATTGTTTTCTCATTCTCAACGGTGAGGTTTTGTCCTCAGCCGGAAAGGGCCCTGGCGGCCATCAAAAGTAAACTTCGCCCTCACGGAATTGCCATTATAGACTTCCCAAATCGCCGCTCACCCTGGCATCTGGTGATGAAGCCATTCCTCGGAATCAAGCCGCATATTCATGACAGACTTTATTCGACAAGTGAAGCAATAGAATTGTTTAGACAATCCGGTTTCATCGTTGATCAGGTAAAATGCTTCCTCTTCACGAGCAGGCGACTTCCCGCATTTCTTCTTCCGC
>DAIPLH010000428.1:0-2867 GCA_036769325.1 Bacteroidota bacterium | reverse complement strand
GACCCATCCCACTTTCCCGTCGGCAATGCGAATCTGCACCCACTTGCCAACCGTATCGGTGATCCGCACGCTGGCTCCTGCGTGGAGCACGAACGCGTCGGTACTCGCCTCATCTGGTGAGTTCTTTACCGGGACAATCTCGGCAACGATGACGGCGCTGTCAGTCCTCGTAAGATCGGAGTACCGAGCAATACCAATAGCAAGGAAAAGGACAAATACCATTGCAACCCCGATGGCGCCAAAGAGGGAAATCCTTCTGATGGTGAAAGACCCCGCAAGGATCATCCCCGCAAGGAGGAAGAAGAAAACTACGTAGGCAGCGTACGCCGACCAGAATATTCCTTGCAGTGAGAAAGGGGACTTCATGGAATCCCAATAGTCCCAGACAAACAGACGCGGCGTGCTTTCAATTCTGTCGACAGTCATCATTCCCGCAAGAGTCCGGTTGAACTGCAGGTCATCATCGTTGGGGGCGAGTCGCAGACCGCGCTCATAACTCAACACTGCGCGCGCGATATTCCCCATCCGGAAGTATGTGTTTCCCAAATTGAGATACAGGGCGCTCCCCTCGTAGCCGTTCGCAAGAAGTGATTCGTAATGATCTCTCGCCTCCGGAAACTTCCCTTCCTGATAGAGCTTGTTCGCTGAAGCAAAGATCTCCGGAGGAGATTGGGCCAGGGCCGCAGCCTTTAATCCGACAACCAGAACAACTACGAGAAGAGACTTCATCTGGTGCGGAGCCGCTTTTCGAGTTCTACAATGATTCGCCCCGCCTCATTAAACATTTTTTGCATGTCGGCTTTCTCAGTGCCGGCAGGAGCGAACCTGGCCATTTCGCACGATTCGATAAGCGATCTGAAAGCGGTCGTCGTCCCTTCTTCAATACCCCGCCGTTGAAATGCCTCTTCCACTCTGTCAATAGAAAGCTCGGCTTGCTGCAGATTGAGTTTGCTTCCTGCATACGTCCAAAGAGCCCTTGCCAGCTCCGAGGAAAACGCGATGAACATTTCCGGCTTGTCAAGCATCTGTTTTGCATGTCTGAGGCCCCGCTGGGCAATTCGAACGGCCCTCTTGTTCCGGAATCCAGCCTGATCTTTCAGGGCTGCCTCCCGCTGACGAAGGGAAGCAATCAATCCTCCAAATCCGACCAGCGGAAGAAGAACCAGGCCAACCATCACCGGAAGGCTATACAAACGTTCGTCACGGAGAGTCAGACTCCCCCCGGTCCTGATGAATCGAATGTCCTGACTGAGCACCTGCACTCCTTCACGGGCTGGTCCGGTAAGAGATGATCCGCCGGCCAGGCCTGTTCCAGGATCGATCGTCAGTACAATCTCCTTTGATGAGAGCGTTTCATATCTCTTCTTTTTCAAATCGAAGTAGGAGAAAGAAACAGGCTTGATTTTCTTCTCGCCTGGATACCGCGGTATGAGCAGATACTCAAATGTCTTGCTCCCCGAGACAAGATCACCCTTCCGGCCAATATTGTCGTTTACCTTCGGCGAAAACTGCTCGAAGTCGACCGGGATCTCGACACGCGGAGATTCCAGAAGTTTGATATTTCCGGTACCCGATAGGGTGATCTTCAGCGAGACCGGTTCATTCGCCTTTGTTCTGGTTTTGTCAACGTTGACATTCATGGCAAACTGTCCGATAGCACCCTTGAATCCTCCCGGCGCGCCGCCTGGAAGAGGTGAGACATCGATCCTGACCGGCTCGCTTTTCACGGCGTAGGTGACAGTCTTCCCAAACGGATCCCTGAAGAAACTGTCGAAAGGATCGTAGCGTTTCTCCTGAACCTGAACGAGGGTTTTCATTTCCATCGGACTTATTTCAAGTGTCCCTGGCTGTGTCGGGAACAGGGCCATACGACGGATTACCCCAACGCGATATTGCTTTCCATTGATCGTCTCCGTGGTCAAGGAGACGTTCTTGGGGTTTTCAGTCTCCTCCCCCCAGAAGCCGGTGAGAATCGGGTTCTTCTCTATGGAGTAGTTCTGTATGGACACGCGGGTGTAGAGCTTGTATGTAAGATTGATCTGCTCTCCCTGTGTCACCTTTCGTCTGTCGACGACCGCCCGGAGAAAAAGATTGTCCGCAATCTCGGAAGCATCCTGATTCCTTGCCACGCCGGGGAGAGCACCTGCAGGGGGCGCTGTCTTCACGATCTCCATGACTATGGGTTTCGTCGTGAGTGTTTTTCCTCCGGCTTCGATTGAAGCGGCGCCAATTGTAAATGTGCCCACCTCTTTAGGTTGAAGAACATATCCATAGGTGATGGAAGATGAAACAGAGCCGTTGATGATCTGCATGCTTGACGACTGATTTGGGCCGGAGAGGACGTAGAAGTTGTCGAGGCTGGGGAGGGCGAGATTCTTCCCTCCACTCATCCCGGCGTTACGAAGGACCAGCGAGAGCTGAAAGCGTTCGCCGATTCCCGCTGTCGTTCGGTCGACAATGCCTTCGAAGATTTCATCCTGCCCAAAGAGCGACACACCGGGCAGGAGAAGCAGTATGATGATGATCCAGCGGCCCATGGTCACCAGTCTTTGTCAGTTTTTGCCCGGGTCTGGGGTTTCGCCCGGAGTTTCTTCTGCACTTCCTTTTCCTCATTCTTCAGAACTTCGAGAATTCTCTCGGCGTCCGCGCGCGACATCACTTTCTGCTGCTGATCTTGTTGTTGTCCCTTGGCATCCTGCTTGTTTTCCTGTTGCTGCTTGCTTTGATCCTGCTGATCATTCTTCTTTTGGTCTTTGTTCTTCTGATCCTGGTTCTTGTTCTGGTCATTCTTTCCGCCACCCTGCTGCTGTTGTTGCTGCCTTCGCTTCATCAGGGCATATGAGAGATTGTACTTTGCATCCATATCC
>DAIPLH010000072.1:3053-10245 GCA_036769325.1 Bacteroidota bacterium | reverse complement strand
TCCTGACACAAAGATAGTGTCTTTTCTTGGTGTCCGAAATATCGGGGGAAGATCAGTAAACCAAAAATCATTTACAACTTCGTGCCTTAGTGGTGAAATATTACCACGAAGACACAAAGGGGATAGAGCAAAATCATTTACGATTTCGTGTCTTTGAGCCTTCGAGGTGAAAATTTGACTCTCAGTGTCAATTCCGCTAAGGTTGAACCCTTAGGCACAGCACGGAATCAGTCCTTCTTTCGAATCGTTCCCACATCCAGTCCAACTTCACGGAGGAGTTATGATCAAGGAATTCGTCGCATTCCTGAAACAGTACGGCGTCATCGGACTCGCCATTGCGGTTGTCATCGGTGGCAAGGTCAATGAATTCGTCACAGCGACCGTGGCCGACCTCCTGATGCCGATTATCGGTGTCTTTCTGCCGGAGGGAGGGTGGGAAAATTGGATTCTCGAGGCCGGACCGTTCAAATTCGCCCTCGGCCATTGGATTGGCTCAGCGATTGATTTCTCTATTGTTGCCTATTTTGTGTTCATGATCGCTAAGCTCGTGTTGCGCGAAAAGGAAGTGAAAAAGAAGTAGAAAAGAAGCAAAGAGCGAAGAGCCAGGAGCGAAGAGCGAAGAGCCAAGAGCCAAGAGCAGAAAGCAAAGAGCGAAGAGCAGAGAGCGAAGAGCGAAGAGCGAAGAGCAGAAAGCGAAGAGCAGAAAGCAGAGAGCAGAAAGCAAGAGGATGAGCAAAGAATGAACAATACTGAACTCTATCTGGACCTTCTCAAGAAAACGCTCGCATTTTCTCTGTGGGACGAGCCGGGCGTGCCGATTGATCGCTACGGACATCGGACTTCAAGAGTCCGAACTGCTTCTGTTGCACTTGTCTCACGACTCTTTGGTCTGGCCGGGATAAAGCTGGTGAGATCGGATGCATCAACCCCTGAAGAGCGTGCTGAAGGCAAGAATTGGCCGGGATACGCAGATACAATGATCGGAATGAAGCGACTGGATAACATCCAGTCCTGTGTAGAATCAGTCCTGAAGAATGCTGTGCCGGGCGATTTCATCGAGACGGGAGTATGGAGGGACGGTTCATGCATTTTCATGCGCGGAATCCTGAAGCCTATGGGGTGACGGACCGAAGAATCTTTGTTGCTGATTCTTTTGCAGGATTGCCACCACCCGATGAGGGTCAATATCCCCTGGACAAGGGAGACGTGCACCACACAGCTCCCTTGCTTGCGGTCTCAAAAGAGGAGGTTGAGGGAAACTTCAGGAAATATGGGCTCATGGACGACCAGGTGATCTTCCTGAAGGGCTGGTTCAAGGACACGCTTCCCAAAGCCCCCGTTGATAAGCTCGCAATACTCAGACTTGACGGCGACATGTATGGTTCAACCATTGAGGCGTTGACGTTTCTCTATCCAAAGCTGTCACGAGGAGGTTATTGTATCATCGATGACTATGCACTCGAGGGGTGTCGACAAGCAGTTGACGACTACAGAAAAAAGAATGGTGTTAACGATTCGATTATGAAGATTGACTGGATGGGCGCCTACTGGCAGAAGAGGTGAAATCCCAGGAAAATCAGGATAAGTACACGACATCCTCGTTGTGAAACAACGAAATGAAAAGAAGCAGATAGTCCTTGATATGCCGTGTAATCAAAAAATTGTTCTTGATGTGTTCCCTTCCGTTTACACCAAGCCGTTGGGCGTATTCCGGTTCGTGAATGAGCTGCTTGATGGCGTGTGCTGTTCCATCAATGGAATGAGTAAGAAGGCCGGAATACCTGTGGGTAATCTGTAAAGGTATTCCTCCAACCGCGGAAGCGATGGTCGGTTTCGCCTTCCAAAGAGCCTCAGACACCGTCAATCCAAACCCTTCTTTCAACGACTTCTGCAAAATCACGGTTGAACCCCGTTGGAGCGCATTGATCTCGATATCACTCGCAGGCGGGAGGAAAAGAACAAAAATATCCTTGTCCTTGTCGGCCTCCGCCCTCACCTGCTCCATGATCATCGGCCCCTCCGGATCATCCGTCGCCCCGCCGCCGGCAAGGACAAGTTGAAAATCGACCCAGCGTTTGGCAATTTTGTAAGCTTTGATGACGCCGACCGGGTCCTTCAAGTAATCAAAACGGGAAATCTGCGTGACTACAGGCCGCGAACGGTCGATTCCGAATCTCTGAAACACCTCGTTGATCACGTCTTCCGACAAATCCTTGTTCTTGTCGCTGAGTGGATCGATGGAAGGGGAGATCAACACCTGCTTGATGGGAAGCTTTCGCGCGAACGCAGGCGCGGAGAAAACCGCAGCGTCGTACTTCGCGATGTAGTGCTCAAGGAAGTTCCAGACCCTGGTGTCCGGCCTTGAGAAGTCGACGTGCCCCCGCCAGAGCCAGTTCCCGCCGACTTCTCCCCGTTTTTCAATCAGCGCCACAGGCTGAGGATCATGGACGTAAACGATGTCTGCAAAGTCCATTTCTTCGGCGTTGTGGCTATTCACTGCGAGGAAATGATCGTATTCCTCGTCGCTGATCTCAACGGGCACACCATGAAGGCCGTTGTGGATCTTCTTAGTTGTCGCAAAAAACCTTTCATCCCCCTTGATGACATCCCACCTCGCATCGACCCCAAGCTGATTCAATAGTGGAACCATGCGTGTCAGGATTTCTGCCACACCGCCGCCTACAGCGGTCGAATTGATGTTCTGGATGGACTTCCCTTCAAGGTGCTTGCCAAGCAATTCGAGCTCATCAACAGCGGGCTGTCCGATGATATCGGCGTAGTCATCAATTTTTATCATGCTTCCTCACCATCACAAGGATCCTCTTTCGCAAGCCCTCGAGTGTGTGTGTGTATGGATCCAGCCGCAAAACCTCGTCCGCAAGTTGATGTTTGCCCAGAGCCCTGAACCACATGGAAAAATCATTCTCCTCCTGCTCGAGTCTCAAGCGTGCGTCGAAGATATGATAGTAGAGACTGTTGACGCTCACTTTTTGCAGGTTGTCCATAAACTCCGGAAGGTTGTGAGCGACATATGGTGTGGCGAATGCGAATGTCTGGGAGGACATGAAATGAAACTCTTCCCCGCGCGGGCAGCCGTTCATTTCTCCGTTCGACGAAAGATGAGTGTCGATCAACTCAACCAGCCGGTTGCGCAATTCTGCTATACTGTGAAACTGAATGGCGTTGACGCTTGAGAGGGCTTCACCGAGTGAGGCGTCGTTGATGACTTCGGTCATCCAGTATGCAAAGTCATTTGCAGGCTCGGGTGAAAGGTAATGATGTTGATGCAGGAACCGATGGGTATGGTGGTAGATGGATGATTTTGGAACAGTCTTGATCGCCTCAAGCAGTTCCCCGGCATCCCGTGCCTTCACCCCCAGAAGGATCGTTTGGTCGTGCTTTGTGCGGAACAGAAATTCATGCATGAGGCTTCATTGCCCAGGGGAATAATAAGCGAACGATTGCCAGAGCCTCTCCGGACCAACGAATCCTCTCCCCGGGGATTCGTTCACCTCAGAGAACAAGGCTTGCTGACTTTCTGATCCCATTTCTCATGACATGCCCCAATAATGGTTCCGCAAAGGTCAAGGATGCCAGGAGGTGGAGCTGTTCCCTTTCATCGCTTGTTGTTACCCGCTTCATGTTGCTGCAACATGGGTGTTGGCGGAATCTGAAGGCCCAGCTTGCGCAATGTTCTTTCTGAAACTGTCGAGTGATACGACGGGTGGTTTTCAACAATAACATTGTAAAGAGCAAGTGCGTCGCCGGCGGTTGTTCGTTGCCATCCCAGGAAGATAGCATCCTGTCTTGCGGATTCACGGTTGGGGGATTTCAATCTTGTCCTCCTTAATGATGTTTGCTGCGATCATGATACAACAGGTAAAACGTGCCCACAATCGGGCTGATACACTAAAAAAAGGGGGTACACTGAGTGCCCTATAACCTAGAGCAAATGCCTGAGATGCCTGCTAGTACGCCCTGCGTGAAGTTGATGCCCATTGCTGATAGAACGATCACTCTACGCCGAAAGTCCAGAGTTTGCCTGATTGTCTTTCGGCTCAATTGTTTGGTTGTTTCAGCGTGATCCTGTTAAAGGATAGGCGAAAAAGGAGATCATGGCTGACGAAAAACGGATGATTCGCATAGCTGCGGTTGCTGATATCCATTTTACCCGCACGCCGCTTGAGAACGTCCAATCGTTGTTCGGCAGTATTGCGAAGGCAGCGGATGTCCTTGTCCTCTGTGGTGATCTTACTGACAGGGGTACACCGGATGAAGCCCGCAGCTTTGCGAAAGACCTCAACGCGCAGATCAAGATCCCTTGTGTCGGCGTTCTGGGGAATCATGACTATGAATCAGGCAAACAGGACGAGGTAAAGGCGATCCTGCGTGAGGCGGGGATCAATATTCTTGATGGCGACGCGTGTGAAATCCACGGCATCGGTTTTGCCGGCACAAAAGGGTTCGCAGGCGGATTTGGGAAGAATGCATTGCAACCATGGGGTGAAGAAGTGATCAAGCTCTTTGTGCATGAGGCTGTGTCGGAGGCGTTAAAGCTTGAAACCGCACTTGCGAAGCTCCGCACCAGGACAAAGATCGCCGTGTTACATTACTCGCCCTGTCAGGAAACCGTTGCCGGGGAACCTGTTGAGATCCAGCCGTTCCTCGGATCCAGCCGCCTCGAAGAGCCCCTTAACCGCTACGAAGTAGCGGCGGTTTTTCACGGACATGCCCATCGTGGACAGCTAAAAGGGTTAACCGCCGCGAAGGTTGCCGTTTACAACGTTTCCATGATTGTTCTCCAAAGACTCTTTCCCGATCGCCCCTCGTTTTACCTTCTTGAAATGGAAGCTTAGGAGGCCTTATGAAAAAGGAGCGGAATCCGGAGCAGGAATTCTATCAGAGAGTACTGGATGAACTCAACGTATCTTCGATTGAATACCTTGTTGGAGGTGGATTTGCATTTCAGCAGTACACCGGTAACTCGAGGACCACAAAGGACTTTGATATTTTCGTCCGGCAGGAGGATTGCGGAAGAGTAATGGATCTCTTTGATAAAGCTCCTTACGCAAGCAACCTCATTTTTCCTCACTGGCTTGCAAAGATTACCTACAAGGAATTCACCATTGACGTCATTTTTAACTCAGGGAATGGAACCGGTGCGGTTGATGATGAGTGGTTCGAGCATGCGGTGAAGGCGGAGGTGCTGGGGGTGCCGGTCAAGCTTGTTCCACCCGAAGAAATGATTCAGTCCAAAGCATACATCATGGAGAGGGAACGGTATGATGGCGCTGACATTGCACATTTGATCGCAGCGCTCGGAGAGGGAACGTTGAGCTGGGAGAGGCTGATGCGGCGTATGGACCCACACTGGGAGGTTCTGTTCAGCCACATCGTGTTGTTCAGCTTCATTTATCCTTCTGAGCGGGGAAAGATTCCTTTCTGGGTGAGTCAGGAACTCCTTGGGAGATTCTCGCTCATTATGATGGAGACCTCGAATGGCGAGCCCGTTTGTAACGGCACACTGCTTTCGAGGAAGGAATACCTCATTGACATCCTGGAGAGGGGCTATAAGGATGGACGGCTTGCCGATTCATCGAGCATGTCTCAGGAGGATATCAACAAGTGGACCGCGGCAATCGGCCGATAGGGGTTATTGAACCGCCAAGGCGCCAAGTGGATAGCCAAACACTTCAACAATCTCAACTCTGCATTCATCAATCGTTATTCACTCAGAACAACCGCTTTTGTACAAAGCGATGGAGCCTCATGAATCACGAATATCGAACACTCAACTCCGATTGAAGAAGTTTTGTACGCAGCGAAGAGCCTCGTCCCTGCTAGAGCCGTCCACGATTCATCGTGATGACCCGTTGTTCTCTCCGGGGTACAGTCGTCGTCTCATTGTTGAACGGACGGCCAAAGTAATAGTCATAGAGGCGAATCTCATATTCCCGGTCGAGCGGCAACGTCGGGTCATATTCCGGACTCTGCTTTACGGATTCGCTTCTGAGATCGACATAGATCTTGTTCTCATCCCAATCTGCTTTTGAAATCCAGGTCGGAGACAGAAGAATGTGTCTCCCGCTCAGACGGTTCTTTGTGCCGATAACAAGATAGCGGATCCTCCAGTGTTCATCGTCAAGGATGAAATCCTCGATAACCCCTATCTGTTCATTTCGGCTATGAACGTGACAACCGACGACGTCTCTTGTGCCATGAAGATTCGGATCTCTTGTTTCCGTTTCAGGGAGAGACGTTTCGCCCTCTTCAATCGCCGGAGAGAGGGGGACCAGGGGCAACGGAGCCGGTCCTCCGGGAAGCATCGATCCCAGCCACCCGTAGTCATCGGGGAAAACGCCGGGTTGCTCTACATCAACAGCCGGACTATTCCCGATCTCCTGCTTTGTCAGGTTGATGTCCAGAGACGTTGTTACCAATTCCGGGCGGCCAATGACTTCAATAGGGATGCTAACCTTGCGGGATGTCAGCCAATCACCAATTTTCACAACCAAATGCTTGATTTTCCAGTGGTCATCATCGAACAGGAACTCATGTACTGTTCCAATTTCACCATCTCTTGCTTTGATGTTATATCCATAGAATGATGTCAATATTCTGAGCATGATTTTTCCTTCCCTCGCTTCCAAAAAAAGTTAGACCGATCTGAACCGAAATGCAATCCGTCCAACAATGTAAAAGAGGTGATAGTATGTTCGCATGAGGCGTTCTACTGGAAACATACTAGAAGTGCCGCTGTTTTTGGAACTCCCGGAGAAGACAGAAGGGAGGCACCGTCAGAGAGAATTCTGGCGACGGCGGAGCTATAGGGAAATGAGGGGGAAGTCAGGTTGCATGCAGGAGGAATCTCACCTCTTCAGGGAAACGATGCCGGTCTCGATTGCATAGCGGACAAGCCCTGCCGTGTCATGGATATCAAGTTTTTGCATCATGTTGGTTCGATGTGTGTTGATTGTCCGGATGCTCAGGAACAACATCTCGGCGATTTTCCGGTTCGTGCAACCCTGCGCAATGTGTTGCAGAACTTCGGTCTCGCGTTTTGTCAATGGACTTCCGGGAACGACTGACTGTTTTGGGGCGGATCCATCCTCCTTTGAGCGCCTGCTGAAACTATCGATGATGATATTTGAAACGCTCGGACTGAGATACCGTTCTCCGGACAGGGCTGTTT
>DAIPLH010000072.1:0-3043 GCA_036769325.1 Bacteroidota bacterium | reverse complement strand
GTCCCCGAATCCGCGCCGGCGCGGATGATCTGGTAGACATACTCTTCATCCTCATGTACGGTGAGGATGACAATCTTGATATCAGGATTTTGCTCCTTCATGAGAGCAGTCGCTTCGATACCATTCAGTTTGGGCATGGAAATATCCATGACAACAAGATCCGGTTTGTACTTTTGTGCATACTCCACCGCCATTTCCCCGTTGTCAGCTTCAGCAACAATGGTATACTCGGGTACGTTCTCCAGAACCATCCGGATTCCATCGCGGACGACCGAATGATCGTCAACGATGAGCAAACGCGTCTTCTTCATGACTCACCTCTACATTGAGTGGAATTGTAACAGTAATAGTCGTCCCTTTCCGGGTCGATTCAATAACAAATTGTCCGCCGAGCATACCAGTCCGCTCCCGCATGCCAATCAGTCCAAGTCCATGCAGGGAGTCCTTGGGTCTTAATACCTCGGGATTGAACCCTTTACCGTTGTCGCTGATGGATAAACGAACAGCCTCCTTGGTTTTCTCAAGGGCCATTGTAACACCTGAAGACTGGGCATGTTTGGCAACATTTGAGAGCCCTTCCTGAGCAATCCGATAGAGGGCAATTTCAAGCTGAGGATCGATATCCTGTTTATTCTGGTCTTGCAGCTCAAGCTTAACGGGAATCTTGTGCAGGACCTCGAATTCACGTCCGAGCAGTCGGAGAGCAATGACCAGTCCAAAATCATCCAGGACAAGCGGGCGAAGGTTTGCAGACATGCGACGGACCCCCACGATCATTTCGTCACACTGCTTGTTGAAGCTCTTCAGCTTGCGGTGGAGGCCGCGGTCCTTAGTCCGAACCTCGTCCGCGATCACTTCAACATTCAACTTCATCCCGCTCAGTCGCTGGCACAAATCGTCATGCAACTCACGCGCGATACGTTTGCGCTCCTCCTCCTGTGCCTGCTGTACAGAAAGCGTGTAGCGGCGAAGGTCGGCAGACCGTTGCCGCTCGGCGGCAATGAGACGCGACCGGAGCTTCTGCTGTAGTGTGATATCGCGGATTGCGCTTGAGACGAGCGGTCCGTCTTCCGTTTCAAGCGGGTTCAAACTGACTTCAACCGGGAATTCCGTTTTGTCTTTTCGAAGTCCATACAACTCTGACTCCGCATTGATTTGTAACGCGGCCGGTGTTAGGAAATAGTTCTGGACATGTCGGAACCGTTCAGGCAAAAGAACCTCGACCTGCTGTCCCAGCAACTCCGACCGTGAATAGCCAAACAAGCGTTCCGTCTGCGCGTTCACGAGCACGATGCGTCCGGTCTGTTCGGCAATAACCATTGCATCCGGGGCAGATTCCAGAAGGCCTCTGAACTTCTCCTGCGCCTTTCTCCGTTCAGTCACGTCAACGCAGACACCAAGCAGTTTTGTTACCTTACCATCGTTCATCTCCACCCGTCCCTGACTGTGCAGAATCCGAATTTTGCGATCTCCACGGATGCTGCGACTCTCAAAGTCGAATGGCTCCTGTGTGTCGATGGAGTGCTGAAGGTGACCGACCATTACCTCCCGATCGTCCGGATGCGAAAAACCTAGAAACCCCTGGATGCTCTGATCGAATAGGCTGTCGTTAACCCCATGGATACTATAGAGCTCTTCTGACCATGTTACTCTGGAGGTTTCCAGATCCCACTCCCAGCTTCCCAGACGGGCGATTTGCTGGGCGGTGGAAAGCTGAAGGTCACGCAATCGCAGCTCCTCGTTGGCCTTCACCAGATCGGCTGTGCGGGCTTTGACACGTACGTCGAGCTCGTCGTGGGCTCTTCGGAGCGTCCTCTCGGCTCGCTTCCTTTCGGTGATATCAACGAGCATGTTGATGGCTCCGGTAATCTCTCCGGAAGCCTCCCGCAGCGGCTCAACGTGAGGCAGCACATATGAGCGGGTTCCGTCCGGGCGCTCAACGATAATCTCCTCACCCCGGTTTGACCGATTCTCGCGCAGGCCGACTGCCATGGGGCAGTCCTCATGCTTCAGGACTTCTCCTTCTTTGTCGTAGATCTTGAATGAACCACACCACAGATCCTTACCCACTTCCGGACGGCGTCCCCACAATGTGGCAGCGATTTCATTAAACAGCAGGATCCTTCCATCACGGTCGGTTGTATACATTCCCACCGGCAAGGCGAGCACCAGGTGGCGGAGTTGCCGTTCACTCTCACGTATGCCTTCTTCGGCTCGTTTTCGCTCTGTGATATCGCGGGCAATCTTTGACATGCCCACTGTTCTTCCCGATGAGTCCTTCACAGGCGAAATCGAAAGGGAGAGATCCACCAGCTTCCCACCCTTCCTGATTCGAATAGTGTCGAATGGCTCAACCCTTTCTCCATTCCGCAACTGATTGAGAATCTGGGTCTCCTTCTCATGTAGATCTTTGGGGACAAGGTCGAAGACGGGTCTTCCAATGATTTCCTCAGCCTTGTAACCGAGAGTTCGTTCCGCCCCCGCGTTCCAGCTTGTGATTGTTCCACTCATGTCCAGACTGACAATTGCGTCGGTTGATGATTCTACAATGGCGGCAAGCCTTGCATATGCAAGAAGTGACTGTTCTTCGCTCCTTCGTAGTGCCTCCTCCGCTTTCTTCCGTTCTGTGATGTCGATTGCAATCCCGCCAATGAAGACAGGCATTCCGTCATGCCCCAGAACCGGAAACTTTGTGACGATAGAATGATGGAGCCCGTCCCGTTGGGGAAATGTTTCTATGGTCTGGATGCCGCCACCGCTCTCCATCGCCCTGTCGTTTTCCTTGAATTGGGAAGCCGTTTCCCTTGGAAAGATCTCCTCATCCTTCCTGCCGTAAAGCACTTCCCGGTTCCGTCCAAAAATGCGGCAGCCCTCATCGTTGGCGTACACATAACGTCCTTCCCAATCCTTGATCCATGCCGCTCCAGGCAAATTGTTCATAAACTGTCGGAAGCGTTCCTCGCTGGCCCGAAGAGCCTCGTCTGCCAGCTTGTTTTTCGTGATATCACTGATCGACCCGAACCATCCCACAACCTCACCCGTT
>DAIPLH010000427.1:782-2873 GCA_036769325.1 Bacteroidota bacterium | reverse complement strand
GTTATCCGTGATAAGGCCGAACTCGCCGGCGAGGCAGTCTCGTATCCGAATCCCGTTCGCTACAACTGGATCCTTGAAAAGGTCAATGACAAAATGACATTGCGTCGACAACAATGAGCAGTGGAGGAACGTCAAAAGATTTCTGGGACAAGGCCGATGTGATTCTCAAGGTGATCATTGCTCTTGTCGTTGCCCTCGTGGGTATCCTCGGACAACAGTATCTCACAAATGTGAACGAGGAGAGTAATCGTCACCGACTTCATACCGAGCTTCTTGTCCGGCGCGAAGAAGCCGAGACTTCTCTTAAAAGGGATGTCTTCAACACGATTTACAGCTCATTCCTGAATCAGAGCTCAAACAATTCCTCCGATCGCCTGCTGTCCCTGGAGCTCCTCGCGTACAATTTCCACGAGTCAGTAAATCTGGAGCCATTGTTCAGACATCTGGCAGAAGAGTTTGTTGCGGAGAAGGACTGGTCTCACCTCAAACGACTAACCAGGGCGGCGAGGGAAATGGGCAAGCGGCAGTTGCTCGTGCTCGATCAGTCGGGCGTGAGCGCCGATGCAACCCTTGAGTTTTCGGGCTTGGTTCCGGGGATGGGCGATGGAAATCCCATTACCATTTCCCGTGAACTTGACCTGAACGGATGGCATCGGGCCATTGATCTGACATTTTCCGAGGTTGACACTGCTGCAAGGGGTTTTGAAGTCTATCTGAATGTCACATCGACGACGACCGGGAATAAGACAGCCCCATCAGTTTCCGTCGGCTTTTCAGTGAATTTCTTTGACTTTCCACGCATCGACAACATAAGGCTCTCGGGAGATCAACGGCTTGCCATCGTCCTGAATGAGTTCTTTGATACAAATGCCGATTTTACCATCGTCCTCTTCCCTGGTTCACTGGCTTCGGTTAGCGACGGTCCGACGGTCGAAGAAGCAATTCAACGGCTTGGGATGAGTACCGATCCCGAGCCAGCTTCGACCCCCGAAAGCAATTAGGGGGCTGACCGCTCCTGACCACACGACGCTGGTTACGTGGGACGAAGACCTCCTTCCGCTTACGACTGGCGTAGATGTTCGCATTTTGAGGACCCAGCCCATGACCCACAAGACCTGTCAGAGTTGCGGTATGCCGCTTTCGAAGGACAAGAATGGCGGAGGTACTGAAGCAAACGGAACAAAGAGATCCAGACTATATTTCTGAACAGACTGAACAGACTGAATGGACTGAATAGACTGAACCTCTTCTCATGAAACGCGTGTTCGGAGGTTTGGTTATCGCAGGAGGGGTTGTTGCCATTGTTCTGGCTGCCTTCCGCGGGCTTGTCCCCGAGGAACTATCTGACCTGGACAAGCCATCGTTCCTGGTTGTGCAGGAAACGTTCGAAGAGTGGAGAAACCGCTATGACTGTGCTTCCATGGACTCAGGAATTTCAGCTTTGCAGCCATACCTCTCGGATACCGAACTGCTCCCCGGAGACCAGATCCAGAGCGTTACTTTGCCAAAAACCATGACCAAGCCAACTATTGGTGACCTCGCACTTGACCGGACAATCCGCCTTCAGAGCATCAGGAAACAACTCTGCCCCTGACAGCACCAGGACATGTACGCGATTCTTGTCGTGCTGTCTGTTGATTCTCGTTGTCGCGTCATGTTCCTACGCGCAGGAGTTCCGAATATACTGTATCGATGTAGGGCAAGGAGGAGCGACCCTGTTTGTTGCACCTTCCGGCCGAACCCTGCTGGTTGATTCCGGCGGAGCGGGAAAGGATGACGTGATCAGGACAGTGATGGCTCAGGCCGGCGTGACCTCGATCGATCATTTTATCGTCACACACTATCATTCAGATCACTACGGTGGAATCCCCGGCCTGGTCGCCGCCCCGTCCATTCCGGTGGGTATGTTTCATGACCGGGGGGATAAAGCCTTCCTTCCTGCTTCGCGACTCACAAGTCCCACCTATATCGCCTATCAAAACGCCGGGGGAGCAGGGGCGGATCATCTGATGCGCGGGGAAACCATCCAGCTTGATCCGGCCGTGACGGCTCTCTGCGTTGCCTCAGGGGGCGCTGTTCTGGGCGAGCCTG
>DAIPLH010000427.1:0-772 GCA_036769325.1 Bacteroidota bacterium | reverse complement strand
GGATGAAAACGATATGAGCATTGCCCTCCTCGTTCAGTTTGAAGGATTCCAATTCTTTGTCGGAGGGGATATCGAACGCCAGACAGAACTCGACCTTGCGAGAGTGGACGGAGTAATGAATGTGGATGTCTACCAGGCAAACCACCATGGGTCAGCCTCAAGCTCGTGCTCAGCTTTTCTCAAGGACCTTCAACCGTCGATTGTGATTATTTCCAACGGTGACAACTCAACGTACAAGCATCCGCGACAGGTGACCCTCGATACCCTCGCAATTCTCGATTCGCCTCCTTTGGTAATCCAGACAAACAAGCTCTTGAAGGGAAGTCCGGGAGGGAACGTTGCGGACAGGTTTATTGCTGATCTTGAAAGCTCAGATGATGACGGGACGATTGTTATCAATGCAGATAAGTCGACGAAGACGATTTCGATAAGCTACAGGGATACCGTCATATCACGTCCGTGGAAGAATCAGGGATCAGGCCCCGATTCTTCCGCTCCCCGGCTCGTTATCGAAAGCCTGCTCGCGGACCCTGCAGGGAACGACCGGGATCTCGAGGAGGTAACTATCCGAAATGCCGGTACGCACGCAGTCCCGATGGCAAACTGGTATCTTCGGGACCGGCAGGGAAGAGTATGGGCGCTGTCCTCGATCGGATCGATTCCGGGAGGAGCAAGCAGGACGGTCACCCGATCAGGAATGGCAATGAGTCTTGACAATGATGGCGATGAAGTGTTTCTTTTCGACCCGGCCAACGTTCTCCGGGATCGGTTT
>DAIPLH010000071.1:4676-10276 GCA_036769325.1 Bacteroidota bacterium | reverse complement strand
TGACCTCAAGGCAAACTCGGACCGTACGGCCTGGGGGACAATCATTGAGGCCCAGCTGGATCGGGGGAAGGGCACAACGGCCACCGTCCTTGTTCAGAAGGGAACGTTGAGAATCGGCGATCCGTTCATCGCAGGCGTTCACAGAGGCAAGGTTCGCGCGATGTATGACGAGCGGGGGACACGACTTGAAGCAGCAGGACCCTCCACGCCGGTGCAGATTACGGGGCTCGATGGTATTCCACAGGCCGGAGATGTGTTCGCCGTGATGAGCGCGGATCAGGATGCCCGCGAAATTTCACTGCGGCGCCAACAGTTGAAACGGGAACAGGATCAGCGACAACATAACACCCAGACGCTTGAAGAACTGTCGATGCAGATCAAAGAGGGTGGGGTAAAGGAACTGCCCCTGATTGTCAAGGGTGATGTGGACGGATCAGTAGAGGCCCTTTCAGATTCGCTGATGAAAATCCAGCATCCGGAAGTAAAGCTGAAGGTAATTCACAGCGGCGTCGGGATGATCTCAGAGTCGGATGTGATGCTGGCCGCTACCTCGCGTGCCGTGATCATCGGGTTCAGAGTCAGGCCCAACCTGAATGCCCGTCGCTTAGCGGAGCGGGAGAACGTGGACATAAGGAACTACACGATCATCTATGATGCCACGAAGGATATCCATAACGCACTCGAGGGAATGCTTGCACCGGAGAAAAAGGAAGAGGTGGTCGGCACTGCAGAAGTGAGAGAAGTGTTCAAGGTTCCAAAAATGGGAATGATCGCCGGATCATATGTGCAGGATGGGAAAATCACCCGGAACAACCGGGCACGGCTTATCCGGGATGGCATTCAGATTTACGAAGGACCAATCGGCTCGTTGAGACGGTTCAAGGATGACGCACGTGAGGTGGAGGCCGGGTTCGAGTGCGGAATCGGCCTTGAGGGCTACAACGACATCAAGGTCGGAGATGTTATTGAAGCCTACAAGATTGTGGAAACCAAACGAAAATTGACGACATAGGATAGCGGAGCACGTTCCTGCCGGGTCATGTCATCCGGGTAGCGGAACAGGCTGAAGCCAGGAGATTGTAGCGGGATGTCTATCAGAACGGAGCGGGTCGCTTCCCTGATCAAGGAAGAGATGGGCACAATCCTGGGACGAGAATACAGCGATCCGGGATATGGGTTTGTAACCGTCACCGATGTAAAGATGACAGCAGATTTGAAGATCGCACGTATCGCCCTCTCGATTTTCGGGAAACAGGAACAGCGGGAGCGAACGATGGAAATGCTTGAGAGCGAGAAACAGCATATCCGCGGAATGCTCGGCTCTCAGCTACGGCTGAAATATACTCCGGCTCTTCAGTTCTATCTTGACGAGAGTCTCGAACGGGCAGACCGGATCAACAGGATCATCCAAAAGATCCATCAAAATGATACTTCCGGATCAAACGACCCTTCTGGAGAATGAGCCAATCGCAGGCGGAGACCTTCTGCTGATCCGAAAGCCGAAGGGATGGACTTCGTTCGATGTGGTCAAGAAGGTGCGAGGAATTCTGCGGGTGCGTAAGGCGGGCCATGCCGGGACACTTGACCCGCTCGCAACAGGATTGTTGATTATTGGTACCAATGCGCAGACGAAGGTACTGGGCCGGTTTCTGGAGCTGGAGAAAGAGTATCTGGTGACGATGAGGCTGGGTGGCAGAACGGAAAGCTATGATTCAGAGACTCCGTGCATCGATGAGCCCGTTGAGGTTTTCGTGGCGCAGGAACAGTTCCAGTCTGTTCTCCTGGATTTTATCGGAGAACGATTCCAGGTTCCGCCGATGTACTCGGCAGTGAAGATGCACGGGAAACCGCTGTACAAATACGCGCGAAAGGGACAGGTCTTCCAAAGGGAAAAACGGAAGGTCTTTATCCGGGCAATCTCTATCGTTTCCTTCGCTCTGCCGGATGTGACGCTGAATGTCATCTGTTCGAGAGGGACTTACATCCGTACGCTGGTCGACGACATCGGTGTTTCTCTCGGCTGCGGGGCATTTATGACAGCTCTTGAGCGGATTCGTATTGGAGAATACCATCTTGAGAATGCCCTCACGCTCGCAGAGTTGACCCCACAGAACAGAAGGCGGAGCGCGTGAAGGTCTTCCGCGATATCGGGAGAATCCAGCGAGATCCCAATTCCGTGGTCACGGTGGGGTCCTTCGATGGAGTTCACCTTGCTCACCGGGAGATCATCCGTGAGGTTGTCCATAGGGCAAGAATGAGTGAGGGGAGGAGCGTCATTGTGACATTTGACCCACATCCCTCAGCGGTTGTCAGCCGGAGCCATGGCCCGGTCCCGCTTCTGACAACACTGGACGAACGGATTGAGTTGGTTGGATCGATGCATGCAGATATCCTCTGCGTTCTTGAGTTTACAAAAGAGTTTTCTGAACTATCACCACATGATTTCTATCGGTCGTACATCGTTGATGCTATCGGCGTCAATGAGGTGGTTGTCGGTTACGATCACATGTTCGGACATGATCGTGGCGCCGGTGTTCATGATCTGATTGGGATGGGCAAGGAATACAACTTCTCAGTGTTTGCTGCCCATCCTTTCAAGGTCAACGGAATTACACTCGGGAGTACCCTGATACGCAAGGCCCTTCTGGATGGTGATGTGGAAACGGCAACAGGGCTTCTCGGGTACCAATATCACCTGCGTGGCGAGGTTACAAGAGGGGATGGTCGCGGGAAGTCCCTTGGTTTTCCAACGGCAAACCTCACGATAGTAGACAAGGGAAAGCTTATTCCCGGCAAAGGAGTCTACCTGGTCAGTGTGCGGCGGGATGGTTTCGAAGGATTCGGGATGATGAATATCGGGTCGCGTCCGACAGTGACCGATGGTTCCTTGCAGACCATTGAGGTGCATGTTTTCGACATGCATCAGGACATCTATGGTGAGGTGCTTGAGTTGCGTCTTCTGAAGCGACTTCGGGATGAGCAACGATTCTCAACAAAGGAAGATCTGATCCTCCAGCTTCATCGTGATCGGGAGGAATCAATGAAACTGATTGACGAACTAAAGAGAAAAGTGTAATCATTTAAAACAAGATGTGAGGAGCATGTATGTCACTGACCAAAGAAAGCAAGGCTGCACTGATCACCAAGTACGGGAAGGGACCTGCCGACACCGGTAGCCCCGAGGTACAGATCGCTTTGCTCACGACGAGAATCAACGAGCTTGCACCGCATTTTGAGTCCCACACGAAGGATCACCACTCCAGGGTTGGGCTGCTCAAAATGGTTGGAAGAAGACGCCGGCTGTTGAATTACCTTCAGGAAAAAAACATCAACAGGTACCGTCAGATCATCAGTGAGCTTCAAATCAGGAAGTAATGAGACTGCCGGACAATTCCGTCCGGACCAAGTAAAGAGAAAGAAGAAAAGATGAAAATCGTCAAGGAAATGGAAATAGGGGGACGCACGTTCTCGCTTGAAACGGGTCGTTTCGCAAAACAGGCCGACGGTGCTGTCATGGCACGGTTTGGCGATACAATGGTACTGGCAACGGTTGTTGCAACAAAGGAAGAGAAGCAAGGGATCGACTACTTTCCCCTTCAAGTTGAGTACCGGGAGAAGGCGGCATCAGCGGGGAAAATACCGGGAGGCTTTTTCAAGAGAGAGGCCAGACCATCCGAGAAGGAAATCCTTTCTGCGCGCCTTATCGATCGTCCGATCCGGCCAATGTTCCCGGATTGGTACCGGTGTGAAACTCAGGTCATTGTGACGGTCTACTCGTCTGACCAGGAGCATGATGGTGATTTCCTGGGAGCAGTTGCGGCATCCGCTGCACTTGGGATTTCCGACATTCCGTTTGAAGGCCCTGTTGCAGAGGTAAGGGTTGGACGGGTCGACGGAAAACTTGTCATCAACCCGACCTTCTCGCAGCTTGCCACCAGCGATATGGATATCACTGTTGCCGGGACAAAGGACTCCATCGTCATGGTTGAAGGCGAGGCCGCTGAGATTCCTGAAGCAGATCTCCTCGAAGCCCTCGAATTCGCCCACCGGTCTATTCAGCAGCTCTGCACATTGCAGGAATCGTTGATCAAAGAAGTCGGCGTGCCGAAACGCTCTGCTCCGGAAAAGGAAGACAAGTCAGCACTTCATGAAGAAATCCGGACTCTCGTCGGAGACCGTCTCGCTGTTCTTGCCAATACTCCTCTGACAAAAGAGGAGAGAGCCCTCCGGACAGGAGAAATCTACACAAGCGTTACATCCGCCCTTGCCGAAAAATACCCCGACATGGACGCAGTCATCAATGACATACTCCATGACATGGAGTATGTGGAGATGCGGGAGATGATCCTGCGGGACAAGAAAAGGCTGGACGGCAGAGGACTTACAGATATTCGGACCATAACCATTGAAGTCGGCCTGCTCCCCCGAACACACGGCTCGGCGCTGTTTCAGAGGGGTGAAACACAGAGTCTCACAACCATGACCCTCGGTACGAAGCCTGATGAGCAGATCATTGATGGGCTGTTGCCCGATTCCACCAAGAAGTTCATGCTCCATTATAACTTTCCTCCCTTCTCGGTCGGTGAGGTTGGCAGGCTGGGTTCCGTTGGCAGACGCGAGATCGGACATGGTAATCTTGCTGAACGAGCGCTGAAGAGACTTCTTCCTGACGTAAAGGATTTCCCCTACACGGTGCGCATTGTCTCCGATATCCTTGAATCGAATGGTTCGTCATCCATGGCGACCGTTTGCGCAGCCTCACTTGCAATGTTTGACGGAGGTGCGCCACTGAGGTCGTCTGTGGCAGGGATAGCAATGGGTCTTGTCAAGGAAGGTGACCGCGTTGCAATTCTGAGTGATATTCTCGGGAACGAAGACCATCTTGGGGATATGGATTTCAAAGTGGCGGGAACACGCAAGGGTGTGACGGCTCTCCAGATGGACATCAAGATCCGGGGCATTTCACTGGAGATCATGAGGAATGCGCTGGCGCAGGCAAAGGATGGCCGGTCGCACATTCTCGACCGCATGGAAGAAGCCCTCGATGCTCCTCGAGCCAGTATTTCCCAGTTTGCTCCGCAGCTGACTTCATTCAAGGTGCCGATTGATATGATCGGTGCGGTGATTGGCCCGGGAGGGAAGATGATTCGCCAGATTGTGAGCGAGAGCGGGGCTGAGGTCAATATCGAGGACGACGGAACAGTCGTTGTCGCCGCCACGTCGAAAGAATCGGCTGACAAGGCGATCCGGGCCATTAAGGCGCTGACCGAACAACCCGAGATGGGTAAGGTCTACACTTCCACTGTCAAGAAAGTCACCGACTTTGGAGCCTTTGTTGAATTCCTGCCGGGACGTGAAGGCCTTGTGCATGTGTCGCAGCTTGATCATAAGAGAATCGAAAAGCCGGCGGATGTTGTGAAGGTCGGTGACCAGTTTGAAGTGAAGATCATCGACAAGGACGACCAGGGAAGGTGGAAACTCAGCAGAAAAGCTCTCCTTCCGAAACCTGCCCAACCGGTAAAAGTACCAGAGTAACAATGGGAGGATGCGCACATGCGCGACGAAGTCAGGATCCTTCTCGATGAATTGCGTGATTTCGA
>DAIPLH010000071.1:0-4666 GCA_036769325.1 Bacteroidota bacterium | reverse complement strand
CCGGGAGGATGCGTTTGATTTTCAAATGCTCCGGAAACGGCTGGACGATGGGGAGGAATTTGACAGGCTGGCAACCAGGCGTTCGGAGGAACTCCACAAGAAGTATGTGGTGAAGAAGATCGTAAGGGACATTGACTCGCTTCTAAAAAAATACTCCAGGCAGGTCAAAGAAGTGGGTCCTGGGAAAGACAATGATCCGCCTTCGGAGTCAGGGGGCAAGTGAGTTTGAGCGCACATGAGACCGCTGTGCTTGGAGCCGGATGCTTCTGGTGCGTAGAGGCGGTGTTTGAGCAATTGCCGGGTGTCCTTGATGTGGAGGCAGGTTACGCAGGGGGCAAGAGTGCTTCGCCCAGTTATGAAGAGGTATGTTCAGGCACGTCCGGGCACGCCGAGGTTGCAAGAATTACCTTTGACCCTCAACTCATTACGGTCGACAAACTCCTTGATACCTTCTGGGCCTCGCATGACCCGACAACGCTCAATCGACAGGGCGCTGATGTCGGGACACAGTATCGGTCAGTAATTTTCTACAACGGTGAGTCCCAGCGACTCGCTGCCCTTCGCTCCCTGGAATCCGCCCGGTCCATGTTCAAGAACCCGATAGTCACCGAGATTTCACCCCTCCAGACATTCTATCCCGCAGAAAACTATCATCAGGACTACTACAGCCAGAACCAGTCGGCTCCTTATTGTCAGGTCGTTATTCGACCAAAGCTTGAGAAGTTGGGAATGGATCCGAATGGGAGGGGGACGGCGAAGGAAAAGCGGGTTATAGACTCATGATCTGGTGCTTGATCGTCGCAGGGTCAAGTTCACCATACATCCAAGAGACAAGCTCAGGCCCGTACTTATTCATGTAGTACAACACATTGAGCTCCCGCTCCTGAAGATTTCCATTGGGGAGAAGTGTGGTCAACCCACGCTCGATTTGTCGTAATGCCGTTTCGTTTCTTCTCTTCTGTGCACCGAGCGTTTTCTCCCTGAGGTTCTGAAGCGCACCCTCCATTTTTGACTGAACTCCATCCAGCGTTCCAAGGAGTGTCGGGTCAATCTCATTGATTCCGAATTTCAATTCTCCTGTAATTCCTCGCACCCCCTCAGAAGCCTTTGAGAACATTCCCTCTACATTAATTCCCTCGATCTGTCGGAGAACGATATTGAGAACTGCCTGGGGATCCTCGAAGCACCGGGTCAGGTCGATCTGATACTTTTCCATTACCCTTTCCAGTCTCTCTTCAAGAAAGGACCCGCTCGAACGGGGATACACAACCGGTTGCGTCACTCCAAAATGAGAATACACCGGTGACAACTGGGCAAAGTATGCAATCTCGGAGGGGCCGGCAACATATGCGACCGTCGGCAGCAGGGTGTCTTGTGCGAGAGGACGCAGGACGACGTTCGGACTGAAGAGCTCGGGACTGCTCCTGAGCAAAGCCGACATTTCATCTTTTGAAACGAAATGCCTCGTTCCCTTCAGGCTGAAGTCGGTTTCGCGTGGCTCGATAAGATAGCGTCCCCCGCGGTGAAACATGAAGAGGTTAATCGACTTCGGCTTGACCTGCGCATGGTAACGGTCTTCAAGCTCCGCGCTTTGACGGATCACCAGTTGAGAGGTTGTCGGATGTTCGGAAATCTCACGTTCAAACAGATGAAGGAGAGTCTCCTTGATCTCACGATCGTTTGATGAAACGAAAATTAATCCATGACCATCAAACAGATACTTCATCCATGACACAAAGGACTGAAGAAAAGTCCTCCCGGGAGCATAACATTCTCTGAGCCGCGCGATCAGATCTCCGGTAAACTCCGTCGGGGTAAGCGTCGACTCGAGGAGCTTTAGTGTTTCCTCAAGGGAAGAATCAAAGACCAATTCACCAATCGGCCCAAGGTTCTTCTCACGGTCGACACCGCTGTGTGTGTATTCAATGGCGGAAGGCTTTCCCTCCCGATCAAGGATCTTCAATGAACTCATCTCACCGAAGTCATGATCCTCACCTTCAAGCCAGAAGATTGGAACAAAATCAAGATGGGGATGCTTTTCCTTGAGTGTCTTTGCGAGCTTGATTGCCGTGATCGTCTTGTAGATGGTATACAGTGGGCCGCCAAACAGGCCGACTTGTTGTCCGGTAACAACGCCGAAGGTGGTTGGTGTCTCCAAAAGCTTTATGTGGGCAGCTGTTTCTTCTCCCATTCCAAATGCAGAGTTTTGCCGGAGAAGGATGCGGACGAGTCGAGCCCGGTCAAGCGTGCGTTTCCCGATCGCTTCGATAGTATTTCGGTAGGCAGCGGGGTCTTTGAAATGAGTTGGAAAGAAATGCTTCACTTCATCATATTCGTACAGATAGTCGAAGAACAGCTGCGAGTATCCGGCCGACGGCGGGAGCTGACGGAAATCAACCCAGCCCTGCCTGGCAGTCACGTTTGGTTCTGCCCGTGGGGTTTTCAAAGTAAGAGGAGGTGAAGTGAGATGTGCCATGGACCTGAATTGTGAGCCAATATACATGAAGGGTTGCCGACATGCAAACGTGTTGTTGTCAACTTTCGCACAACCTCTCAGTGGATAGACAGCTACATGGCTTTGTTCGAGTGTGAGGTGAACGCGATGACCTTATTGACTTTCTTTCATCACTTTCCTATCTTTTCAAAGCTCTGCTGGAGTTCCGGTTTCAACAGGGATATTCCGAAGGTTTTTCAGGCGTGGGCCTGGGTTTTGTGGATTGCATGGTGACAATATGGTCGTCAGAGAAAGGGGTTACTTCTTTTTTTGATGTTCTTCAGTGACACTGCCTCAGAAGTTCCCGGGTTCTCAATTCCGGCAATACGAATTCAACTCTTCCAGTTTGAAAAACTGAACATGAATGGGGAATCGCACGTGAATGGTTCCCCCGGTGAGAAACGTACTTAACCACTCGGAAATGGCCGATCAAAAGAAACCCGCTCTTCCTCCGATCAGTTCGTCAGTCCCGATAGGCGGCGGGGGTGCTTCCCGACCCGCTCCCGTTCAGCCCAAGCCAGCAGAACCGAAACAGCCTCCTGCGGCTTCACCCGCGGTTGTTGCTGCCACTCCTGCTCCCGTTGCAGCACCCGTGGCTGCCTCTGTGGCAAAATCGGTCCCTGAAGGGACATCTGTACGTGTCATTCCCGTACGCAAGGCGAGGCAGGACAAGCCACCCGAGAATGATCACGGGATCTGGCGAATCAGCCGGAAGAACTTTCTGAATATTGCCGGATGGTTTGCTTTTTTCAGCTTCCTCGCGACAGCTACCGTCGGTGCCTTGCGCCTCATGGTGCCAAGAGTTCTCTACGAGGCTCCCTCTGCGTTCAAGGCAGGGTTCCCCGACAATTATATCATCGGCGAGGTCAGCGAACAGTATAAGGACGAGTTCAGAGTCTGGATTGTGCGTGAAGCGGAGGGTTTCTATGCACTCTCAGCGATATGTACTCACCTGGGGTGTACTCCACGATGGTTGCCTTCGGACCAGAAGTTCAAGTGTCCATGTCACGGGAGCGGTTACTTCAGGAACGGTGTAAATTTTGAGGGTCCGACCCCTCGTCCGCTTGAGCGTCTGAAAATCTCGTTGGCGGATGACGGTCAGATACTTGTCGATCGCAACATCAAGTTCCTGTATGAAAAGCAGGAGTGGTCAAAGCAGGGAGCATTTCTGAAGTACACGTAACGCGCCGTCCAGCGTCCGGAGATTCCACGGCGATTCAACGGTTTTGTTCTTCGAAGGAGCAAGAAGGAAGGTTATGCTTGGCATCATTGAACAGATGAAAGAAAAGCTCCAGCGGACTGAGGTCTACAAGTCGATCTTCAGGCACACCTACCAGGATACGCAACGCAACCGCGCCCTTCAGATCGTTGACAACGTCTACCTTCACCTGCACCCCATTCGCATTTCGCGGCATGCGACGAATGTTGGATACACGTGGGGCATGGGAGGGATTACCTTCCTCCTCTTTATCGTCCTCACTGTTACCGGCGTGATCCTCATGTTCTACTACCGGCCTGCTGCGGAGTATGCGTATGATGACATGAAGTACCTGATGAACGACGTCGCGTTCGGACCATTGATGAGGAACATGCATCGCTGGGCTGCCCATGCAATGGTCATTACGGTGATGCTTCATATGTTCAGGGTTTTCCTTACGGGCTCCTACAAGGCTCCACGGCAATTCAACTGGGTTGTGGGAGTTCTTCTGTTGACTCTGACTTTCCTCCTGAGCTTTACAGGATATCTCCTGCCGTGGGACCAGCTTTCAATCTGGGCGGTCACGGTTGGCACAAACATGGCACGCGCAACTCCGCTCCTTGGTCATGAAGGACCCTTTGGCCCGGAGCTCGGCATGCGGATCGACAACGATGTTCGCTTTGTCCTCCTCGGCGGGACGCAGGTCGGGCCGCCTACGCTTCTGCGGTTTTATGTCCTCCATTGTATCTTTCTTCCCCTCGTTGCTGCTGTTTTCATGATCGTGCATTTCTGGCGTGTGCGGAAGGATGGCGGGATCTCGGGGCCGGATACTTCAAAAGAAGTATGACAAGAACCAGACAGGGATAGCCAGGAAACATGGAACATCTCTTTAAGATTATTTCGAAAGCGGATAACATCCCGATTGTTTTTCTGCTCCTCCTGGTGATATTCTATACCTGGTTTGGGTTCAAGCA
>DAIPLH010000426.1:0-2898 GCA_036769325.1 Bacteroidota bacterium | reverse complement strand
GCTTCCAGCGCAAGATACACTTCTGAGCCTGACGCGAGGAGGAGGACATCCGGCTCTGGCAGTGACTTCAGCACATACGCACCCTTGCTGAGGTTTTCGGCTGACGCGTACATCCTACGGTCCAGAACAGGAACAGGTTGTCTTGTCAGCGCAAGTGCCGTGGGACCGGATCTGTTTTCGAGTGCGAACCTCCATGCGTACAATGTTTCGGTAGCATCAGCCGGCCGAAGAACGACCAATCCGGGTATTGCGCGCAACGCCGCAAGATGCTCGACGGCCTGGTGAGTTGGCCCATCTTCTCCCAGACCGATGCTGTCGTGCGTGAAGACAAAGATTGTCGGATACCGGGAGAGCGCAGCAAGGCGGATTGCCGGACGCATGTAATCGGAAAACGTAAAGAAGGTTCCCCCGTACGGAACCAGATTGCTCAACGCAATTCCGTTCATGATCGCACCCATCCCGTGCTCACGCACACCGTAGCGGATATACCTTCCACCTCTGTTGCCAAGGCTGAAATCTTCAACCCCTTTGAACCTCGTGTTGTTCGATGGAGTCAGATCAGCCGAGCCGCCGAGGACAAGCGGAAGCTTCGGCATCAGAGCATCGAGAACCTTCCCCTGGGCCTGGCGTGTAGCCATCGAAGCACCGGACTCAAAGGTCGGGGCCGATTCTTGCCAGATCTTCTCCCAGTTTTCAGGCAACTTGCCCTTGCTTGCCTGCCTCAGCTCGGATGCTTTTCCGGGAAAACGTTTCCCATATTCAGCAAATGTGCTGTTCCACTCGGATTCTGCACTGGCCCCTTTTTCCTGTTCCGTCCGGAAAATTTTGAGCGCGTCCTCCGGGATATGGAATTTCATTGAGGGATCCCACCCAAAGCGCTCTTTTGTCAATGCAATCTCTTCGTCACCAAGCGGAGAGCCATGAGCATCGTGCGAGTCCTGCTTGTTTGGACTCCCGAACCCGATGTGCGTTCTCAGCTTGATGAGTGTGGGCCGGTCTGTTTCATGCCGGGCCGTCTCAAGAGCATTGTCGATCTCTCGGAGGTCATTTCCATCCCCTTCAACAGTGAGGACACGCCATCCGTACGCTTCGTACCTCTTCCCTACCTCTTCACTGAATGAAAGGTCCGTCTTCCCGTCAATCGTGATTCCATTGTCATCATAGATGACGATCAGATTGTTCAGACCGAGATGACCGGCAAGCGAGCAGGATTCGGAAGAGACTCCTTCCTGCAGACAGCCATCACCCAAGAAAACAAAAATCCGGTAGTCGATGATAGGATAGTCGCTCTGATTGAAAACACTCTGAAGGTATTTTTCGGCAATCGCCATACCAACGGCATTTGAGATTCCCTGGCCGAGGGGGCCTGTCGTGGCTTCAACGCCCACTGTATGCCCGTACTCCGGATGCCCTGGCGTCTTGCTGCCGATCTGCCGGAATCTCCGGATCTCGTCAAGAGGAAGGTCGTAGCCGGTTAGATGAAGGAGCGAATACAGGAGCATGCAGCCGTGCCCGTTCGAAAGGACGAAGCGATCACGGTTGATCCAGGAAGGGTTCAACGGATTATGGCGGAGATGTTTTGTCCAGAGTCGATACCCTGCTGCCGCCATACCCATTGGCATCCCCGGGTGACCGGACTTCGCCGCCTGCACTGCGTCCATCGAGAGACAGCGAATCGTGTTAATGCAGAGCTCATCCAGCTCGGTCTGACTCGGATGTCGGGGGAGCCTGGTGACCTGTCTGACTTCGCTTTGCGTGGCAGAAGTTGTCGTGTTCGGGTTCACGTGCGTCCGATGAGGGGATTGGACTTCAGATGAAAAAGCATGAACAAGATAGGGAAAATCTGTGAAGATTCAACGAAGGGGACTCAGCGGCGGGTAAGTGGTCTCTATGCGCCGATCGCTCCAGGTCGTATCAGATAACTGCCGAGAAAAGCCCAGCTGACCCACACTCGCCATCGCTGCTAAGAGTAGAGAAGTAACTTCATGTCAAATTTGTTCCTTTCGGTGAACAGATCGTTTTGATCGTCTTAGCGTCCATGGTATATGATTCCCTCATCTATGTCGCACACGAAGGCTTCACTATCGGTGAGCCAGACACCAGAGAAGAATGCATACGGTGAAACCATGTGGTTTGGCACCCCTATTGCCACAGGGGCCCAATCCACTCCATTGAAGTGGTAGATCAGGTTGAATTGCCCGACAGCCAGCACGTTTAAGGGATCTTGGACAGAAGGAGGTCCAAAATATGTCACTGTTGTCAACTCTCTCCACCACATATCCTTAGGGACCGTCCCATCGGCATTTATCGTTGTGCTGATGACTCCGTTGGAGAATGTCGTAAGTTTGGTTGATTGGACCCATAACCAAGAGCCAAACTTTGCGTCCGATTCTTGGTTGGTTGAGTCGATCACCTGAAAGTGGTCCCCCCTGAAAACAAGAAGGATACTGACATTCCTTCCCCATGGACTGTATGCGGTGGCATAAACGAAATCACTGTTGCCGCTCATATGAGGTACTATCATGCTGTCAGCGACCTTATACTTCGTCCAATTTGCACCATCATAGTGGATTGCATATTCGTATCCTGCCGCCCAGATGTCATTGCTGCCACGACCGTATATTGTGTATAGAACACTTTGAATACTATCGACAGATGGCGGAGTTGCATCGTACCAGCTTGAGCCATCATACCTCATAATGAAAGCACTCAAGCGGTTTGCGGTGATCTTCCTTCCGACCGTCCAGACGTCATTCGAGGCACTTCCCCAAACCGAATAGACGGTCTTGTTACCTGTCGGTTCAGTGATTGGTGTACCTTCGGTTGCCCGTGTCCAGCGAGTGCCGTCGTAGTGCCACAGACAATCCCGTACATCGGGAGCATCCCCATCAGTGCCCC
>DAIPLH010000425.1:0-2900 GCA_036769325.1 Bacteroidota bacterium | reverse complement strand
CAGCTGGGAGAGCGCCTCGTTCGCAACGAGGAGGTCGTCGGTTCGATCCCGATCAGCTCCACTGTTGAGGCAGGGGACGAATACCATGCTCGATATTGCGAGGCAGGTCCGATTGACGGACACCTGTTCTCACCGGGAATGTAGGAGGATCACACGCACAGAAGAGTGTTTTGTCTGGCCAATCAGGAAGTTTGTTGCAAGCTTTCAGAGGTCAAGTCCTGCGCAACTGTAAGTAGCTCAACCCCGCCAGGTCCGGAAGGAAGCAACGGTCGGTTACCAAAGGTGTGACGCAGGGAGCTTGGCCTCTTTTCATTTTCATGTTGAGTTGACACCACGCAGCCGGAAGCGTGCTGCGTTAATATCGTAACCATTTAAGAGAAGGGTTCAGCGTCCGGCATCAATTGCCGAACGCGGACGAACATGTATGAGCGACCGATCGCATTGTCCTGCTCCATGGAGACCGTCTCCCGCTGAACTCTTCTTGTCCACTTTTTCGGAGCGAAGAGTTGAGAAAAGAAATCATTATCAATGCCGGTGCGAATGAAACACGCATCGCAATAACTGAGGATGGCCGGTTGGCAGAGATGTTTGTCGAGACTGCCAACAAGGAGAAGATGGTCGGCGATATCTACCTTGGCAAGGTCGCCAAAGTGATGCCGGGAATCAAAGCTGCATTTATCGACCTCGGACTTGGTCAGGACGGATTCCTGCACTTCTCCGATATCGGATCCCGCTTCGAGGAATATTCTGCGATGATTGCAGATGAAACGGGTGAAGAGGACGAGGAGATTGAGGAATCGGGTGACGAGAACGAGGAGCCATCACCTCAAGACCCCCAGGCCCAGAACGGGCGCCCTGTACAGGAAAGAGCAAGACCCCGCCAGAACGGCCGCCCGCCCCAGGCACAACTCCAAAAAGGACAAGAGATTGTTGTCCAGATTACCAAGGAACCTGTCGGCAAGAAAGGAGTCCGGGTCACCTCCGAAATTTCGCTCGCAGGCCGGTTTCTTGTTCTCCTTCCATTCGACGACAAGATCGGCATCTCCAAGAAGATTTCCAGCTTCCGGGAAAAACGACGGCTCCGGAAGATGGCACAGGGAATATTGCCTGAGGGCTTCGGTGTCATCATCCGCACCGTAGCGGAGGGACGCGATGATGAATCACTCAAGAACGATCTTGAAGGGCTCATCAAGACATGGCGGGAAATCGAACAAACCGTGAAGACAGAGGAAGCTCCCTCTTTGCTCTACAAGGACATGGCAACCACGTCCAGTGTCATCAGGGATCTCTTTTCCCGTGAGGTTACCCGTGTCACCGTTGATGACAAGAAGCTCTACAAGGAAATCACGTCGTATATCCGCTACACTCAGCCATCATTGCTGGAAAAAATCGAACACCATCGTGACCGCGTTCCGCTGTTCGACAAGTACGGCATTGAAAAAGAGCTCGAGACATCACTCAATAGAAAGGTCTGGCTGAAGAGCGGCGGTTATATTATCATCGAACCGACAGAGGCAATGGTCGTAATCGATGTGAACAGCGGGCGTTATGCAGCAAAGAAGGAACAGGAACAGAACTCTCTGCGAACCGACCTCGAGGCTGCAAGGGAGGTTGCGCGGCAACTCCGCCTTCGGGATATCGGTGGAATTATCGTTGTTGATTTCATCGATCTGGAGGATGAGAGAAACAAGCGCAAGGTGAATGAGGAGTTACGGAAGGAATTCAGGAAGGACAGGGCGAAAATCACCGTCCTCCCCATGACCGAATTCGGGCTTGTGCAGATCACACGCCAGCGCGTCCGTCAGAACATCCTCCATAGCTTCACGGAGACCTGTCCCGCGTGCGGGGGGACGGGACTTGTCAGATCCAAAACGACGACTCTCAACCAGCTTGACCGCTGGCTCAAACGGTTCAGGGCCGAGTCGGGTGAACGCAGAATTGCCCTGAAGGTCAATCCGGAACTTGAGGACTCTCTCACCCTCGGAATCCCGAGCCGTCTTCTCAAAATGATGCTGCGTCATCGCCTGATCATCCGTCTTGAAGCCGATTCATCCATCCCGATGGGCGAATTCCGGATCTTTTCCACAAAGCAACAGCGGGATATCACCGGACAGTTCAATCAGTAAGCACGACGTGAAGCTGAAACAAACACCGCTTTATGAGCTCCACAGAAAGAACGGAGCGAAACTCGTTGAGTTTGCCGGTTTTGAGATGCCCGTGCAATATTCCGGGGTCATGGAAGAGCACAGGGCAGTCCGTAACGCTGTCGGTCTCTTCGATGTCTCACATATGGGAGAGGTTGAAGTCCGGGGCCCGGGCGCTCAGGCATTTGTCCAGCGTTTGACCACGAATGACGTATCGAAGCTGAAAGAGGGGTTCGTCCAGTATTCCGCGATGTGCGATACGACAGGAGGGATCATTGACGATCTGCTTGTGTATCACATGGGCACCCACTTTATGCTGGTGATCAACGCGGGAAACATTGGCGGAGATACTGCCTGGATCCGTGAGCATGCCGACGGCGAAGTGGTTATCAGTGACATCAGTGATCAGACGGCCCTCATCGCGGTCCAGGGCCCATCGTCTCTTTCTCTCCTTCGAAAGTTGACTGAAGCAGATCTCTCAACACTTCAGTACTATAGGTTTGTACGCGGATCGGTGGCAGGTGTTGACATGGTCATCTCACGGACCGGCTACACAGGAGAGCTCGGGTTTGAACTCTACTTCCCCGCTGAGCGTGAACTGGCAGAGTCGGTCTGGTCGGCACTGGTGAAGGCAGGAAAAGAATTTGATGTCTGTCCCGTTGGCCTCGGTGCACGGGACACTCTCCGTCTCGAAATGGGTTTTTGTTTGTACGGAAACGATATCGACCGGAAAACGAATCCGCTCGAGGCCGGTCT
>DAIPLH010000424.1:0-2903 GCA_036769325.1 Bacteroidota bacterium | reverse complement strand
GAGTCGGACGCGAAGGCTCCCTGCTGTGCCGGGATCCGAAATGCATTCACGCATCCGTTTCAGGGATGAGAAAAGATTGACCGCAGTGGGACGCGTCAGAGACAGATCATGGATCGCTTTGTCGATACTCTTCCTCTGAGCTTCCGCGGAAGAGTCACCTGGCACAGCCAGCACGACGGCAAATGCTGCGGCAACCCCGATTGCCGGAGCGCCCCTGATCTGCAATTCCTTTATTGACCTGGCAACCACCCGATAGTCGTCTGTCTCAACATGAACGACTTCATCAGGCAGCTTTGTCTGGTCAACATACCGAAGCTTGTCTCCGGTCCATTCAATTGATGTCGTGACCGCCATAGGAGACTTCGTGCTCCTCAAATCGTGACAATTCCCGGAAAGCGCGAAACCGGTCCTGGATCTGCAGGTATGAAAGGTCGGCAAGACCTTCAACGCCGAACTTTTCAACGCAGAATGACGCGAGCGCGCTTCCGTAAATCACAGCCCGTTTCAGATTCTCCTCAGAAAGATCGTCGGTCCGGGCGAGCCATCCGATGAACCCACCCGCGAAGGAATCCCCGGCTCCGGTCGGATCGAAAATATTCTCCATCGGATATGCAGGGGCCGAGAACACAGTCCCCGCGGTAAGAAGAACAGCACCGTGTTCCCCCTTTTTCACAATTACAACTTTTGGTCCCATCTCCCGGATGATCCGTCCGGCTTTCACAAGATTGGGATCATTCGCAAGGAGTCGGGCCTCCGAATCGTTGACGATCAGAACATCAATCAGCTTCAAGGTCTTCCTGAGCTCTTCATTCTCCCGCTCAATCCAATAATTCATCGTGTCGCCTATGACGAGACGCGGCTTTTCAATCTGGTTGAGGACGTTCCGTTGTTGGCGCGGATCGATGTTTCCAAGGCATACCCAGGCCGAATGGCGGTACGATTCCGGGATTGTCGGTTGAAATTTCTCAAACACATTCAGTTCCGTCAGAAGCGTGTCACGCACATTGAGATCATAGTGATACCGTCCCGCCCAACGAAACGTCTTCCCGTTTCTGTCAATCTCAAGCCCCTCAAGATCAATATTGCGCTGCTCAAGAAACCGGATTCCTTCCTGCGGAAAGTCACCACCCACGACTCCGACCACACGGACCGGAGCAGTAAAGTAGCTTGCCGCCGTCGCGATGTACATTCCGGAGCCACCAATGGCATCAACAGCTTTGCCAAAGGGGGTTTCGACGGTGTCGAGCGCAAAAGAACCAACGACGAGAACACTCACGAGCAGCCTCGAAGAGCAATAGTGGACGGATTTCTCAGGAAAAGTACCGAAAGAGATTCAGAGTATCAAGGAAAAGGCTCAAAGAGATAGTGGTAAGACCTGAATCCTGCCGCAAAGACTCCCGTCTCGAGACGAGGCCTCGGCCGGAGGCCGCCAAACGCGAAGGAACGCAATACCTCATAAATCATGTCCTTGAGAACCTTTGGGGCTTCGCGTCTTTGTGGCAAATTCCCAGGCTTGATCACTACCTCAAGGGTCGAGCCGGGTAAGAATCCCCGCTTTGTCCCCTCCCAGGATGGAACGATGAACAACCTCAAGAGCCCCCTTCCCTCCCGGCCAGACGAGTCTCTGCAGTGCGGGTTCCCTCGGGAGCCACTCGAAAGAATTGTGCTCAGCCGACAGGATAGGGTCTTCATGCGGGTGAACCTGGCAGGCAAATGTTGGAACCAGAGCGATGGAATCCGCAAGAGGATCGAAGAAAGAGTTGACAAAAGGAACAACCCAAAAATGAAGAGGGGTAAAGCCTGTTTCTTCGCGAACCTCCCTCAAGGCAGCTTCTGTTCCTCTCTCCCCCTTCCTGACCTTTCCGGTGACGAACTGCCAGACATTCGGATAGACACGCTGGCCGGGTGAACGTCTCATCAGGAGGTATTCGGGATGGTCCTCCCGAAACCGGAAAACCACGACCTCAACAAGCGAAGAAACCACGTCAGGCAATTCCCACTCCCCTAAAAGACCCACTTGAACAGAATGATACCGGCAACGAACAAGACACCAAGGACCAATGTCACTCGCTCGAGCGAGCGGCCAATGTATTCCTTCATTGTTGCCCCGAAGAAATACAGGAAAGCGCCGACCAGAAAAAACCGGACTGTCCGGCCCACAAGAGTCGCAAGCCCGAGAGTCACAGGATCGAGTGTCTGTTTGAATCCCGCCGCAATGGTAAACACCATGAACGGTACGGGCGTAAATCCGGCAACCAGCAACGTGAGCCAGGCATTCTGCCTGAACTTATCAAGGACGATCTGGAACTCAGCTGACACACCGGAGAACTCAAGGATTGATGAACCGACGGTCTCAAACAGTGCGTAGCCAACATAGTAACCGAGAAACGCTCCACTGACTGAACCTGCGATACAAACACCTGCATAGAGGAAGGATCTACGAGGATTGGAGATTCCCAGAGCAACGAGAAGAATATCGGGCGGAACGGGGAAGAGCGATGACTCGATAAACGCAATAAGAAAGAGGGCACCCAGGGCGTACGGTTTTTGGGCAAAACTCTCAATCCGGTTTCTAAAAGCATGAAGCGAGCCAGAAAGCTGGTTCACGCACTCCCCTTCCTGCGTGTCACCTCACTCAGGGAACTAACGCCTCCTCCGGAAGAGGCATTGCGGGCCGCTGACCGGATTGCATCGGCAACAACTCCGGCGGATAATTCTGCAACCATGTCCACGTTTGTTTCGACCGGACCGCAGGCAAGGGTGAACACGATGTCGCCATCATAGGATGTATGGACCGGAATGATTGCGCGTGCCATGCCGTTGTGTGCGCGCTCTGCAACCCTGTGTGCCTCCACTTTTGAAAGCCTTGCGTTCGTCATGATTGCGGCAAGGGTTGTGTTCGT
>DAIPLH010000070.1:0-10379 GCA_036769325.1 Bacteroidota bacterium | reverse complement strand
GAGAAAGGGGAAGGAAGGACATTCGACCCGTTCGATCGGTATGCGCAGTTTGAGCAAAGCAAAGGGAAACCTGTCGAAGAGCTGTTGAGTGAATTTGAAGAGGAAAGGAACGCAAATATTCAAGCCCTGAGGAAAATGGAGTTGAAACCTGACGACTTGAAAAGGATCGGCAAGCATCCGGAATTGGGAAAAGTGACTCTGGAAGAGCTGCTCGCTACCTGGGTTGCTCATGACCTGGATCATCTTGTCCAATTGGCGCGAACGATGGCAAGACAGTATCAGGACGTCGTGGGTCCGTGGAAAGCTTATCTTTCAGTCATGAAAGAAGGTGGATGATTCGAATGCGAAAGGAGAGAAAAGATGGGAAAAGTCGTGGTGTTCAACTCGATCTCTCTGGATGGCTACTTTACAGACGCGAACAACGACATGAGCTTCGCTCATCGAGGTGAGGGCGATCCGGAATGGAATGGTTTTGTCTCAGGTAATGCACGCGGCGGAGGGAAGCTTCTCTTTGGACGGATTACGTACGAACTGATGGCAGGCTTTTGGCCGACACCCATGGCCGCAGAACAGATGCCCGAAGTGGCTCAACAAATGAACAAGCTTCCGAAGGTCGTCTTCTCACGATCGTTGGACAAGGCAACCTGGAACAACACGAAGCTGGTCAAAGGCGATTTGATCGAGGAAGTCCGACGCATGAAGAAGGAATCCTCGGAGGACATGGTTATTCTGGGAAGCGGGAGCATTGTTTCCCAGCTGAGCGAACACGAGTTGATTGACGCATATCAACTCGTCATTATTCCCATTGCCCTTGGCAAGGGAAGAACAATGTTCGAAGGAATAAGAGAGCGATTGCCACTGAAACTGACGGCGTCAAAAAGCTTCAGCAACGGGAATGTTGTCTTAAGCTACGAGCGATGACAATTTGCAGCGTAGGGCGAGCTTTATCTCGCTGACCTGGCGGTTGGCGGTGAAGCATTCTTCAGGATTTCAAGCACGGACAAGGGAAAGAATATGAAGCATAAAGTGCCCCCAAAGACAATCGATGAATACATAACCGGCTTCCCACCTGAAGTCCAGCGGATACTCAAAAGAGTTCGTATGACCATCAGAAAAGCGGCACCCGATGCTAACGAAGCTATCAGGTATCAGATACCCACATTCATCCTCAACGGGAACCTGGTCCACTTTGGGGCATTCAAGAAGCACATCGGCTTCTATCCGGCTCCAAGGGGAATTGAGAATTTCAAGAAGGAGCTTGCTCCCTATGAGGGAGCAAAGGGTTCTGTGAGGTTTCCGCTCGACAAATCCATCCCCTATGCTTTGATTGGAAAAATTGTGAAGTTTCGGAGAAAGAAAAACCTGGAAAAGACCGCGAAGAAACGGAAGTAAGGAAATGCTTATGCCCGTTGCATGTGTTCATTCCAATCGATGACGACGTCTGATAAACCCGGTCGGCAAGACCCTCTTCTGCGTCCTGGGGCCGTTGCAACGATTCTTGGGGGCGGAGCGGCGATTGCAATCCTTGATATTTCCAACGCAATGCTCTTTTGGGGACTCGCGCGCGGCACAAACCCGCTGGTTATTCTTCAGAGTGTGGCCGCCGGACTCCTGGGCAGAGATGCTCTTGAGGGCGGCACCGCGACAGCTATCCTCGGTTCGTTCCTTCATCTTTTCAATTCGGTCAGCATCGCCGCTGTCTTCTACTTCGCGGCCCGGCTTCTGCCCATTGTTCTAACGCGCCCGTTTCTTACCGGGCCGGCCTATGGTGCTCTTGTATATCTGGTGATGAACCATATCGTCGTCCCGCTTTCGCAGGCCAGACATGTCCGATTCATGCTGGCCTGGTTCATTGCAAATTTCGTCGGACATCTGCTCCTCGTTGGATTACCGGTTGCTATTATTGCGCGCTGGTCCGCCCTACAGAACCAGCGCAACGCTTCCCACCGTGTATTGTCGTAGGGCCTCCCCATGAAAAGCCTGCAAGGAATCAATCCATGAAAGCAATTCTTCTGTTTGTCCTTTTCTCAACCGCGATAACAGCGAAGGGACAGGAAAGCGTCAAGCGGATCCTGGCACAGGATTCGACTCTGAACAACCTCGTCGATCCGCCCGGCTACCAGACGTCAGTGCCCGGTACGCTTGGCGGTGTGCTGCGCGTGGGGACAGGAAAGCAGGCAATGATCCTGATTCCCGGACTGGGATTTGGCGGATCCGTCTTTGCTGAATTCATGGAGCGCTTCGCGGGGGACTACAGCATGTATGCTGTAACGTTGCCTGGGTTTTCAGGGACGCCGGCTCCGCCTTCTCCGGGGCAACAAGTCAGCTTCGGCGAGCAATCCTGGACCAACTCCGCCCTCAGTGCCATCACAACGCTGATCAATGAGGAGAAGCTCGACAGGCCTGTCATTGTCGGTCACTGGCTGACGGGAACTCAACTTGCCCTTCGGCTGGCTTTGGATTCTCCTGAGAAAATCAGAGCTGTGGTAATCCTCGCAGGATCAGCACGAATGACGACCAGCGATACAGCGCGGGCGCGGTTCCTTTCAACTCCCGAACGACGTATCGCCACGATGGACAACTACATGGGCCCCCACTGGTTCAAAACAGTAACCAGAGAGACATGGGACGATAATAATTTCCTGCCGGGTGATTATGTTGTGAACCCTGTCCGCGGTCTGCGGCTGTGGCGTGAAGCTGCCAGGCCAAATCTGCATGTCTGGGTTCGGTACCTGTGTGAATTCAACGCGCAGGACATCGGCCCGGGACTGAAAGCATTGGAAGTACCCACGCTCCTCGTCAAACCCGGACTTGAAGGTCTGCAGCACGATCCGGGAGCGAACTACATGGACCTCTATTGTAATAAGAGCTGGGAGGGGTACATCGAAGGCAACGAAAGAATTACCGTCGCGACAATTCCCGATTCACGTGTCTGTCTTTGGTTCGACCAACCGGCCATTGTGGACAGCACGGTCAGGGAGTTCCTGAAGAGACTTGAGTGAAGGACTCGACAAAACAATGAAGAGAGAAAACATCAAGAATTGAGGCTTCTTCAAATGTATTTCGTTTTGGTCGCCGTTTTACTTGCTGTTTTGGCATGCAAACACTTCATCTTGACGCCGGCTCACGAAATCAGCTTGGTGCTTGTTGATTCACGACCTTTGCCGGCAAATACAATAACCGTGTTGAATTTTGACAAGGTAATCATCAGGGAAAGCGATAGAATTATCCTTGCGCAGATAACTGATACCCTCAATCCAGGAGTCATCTATGACGTTCAAATACCTGACAACAAGAACTATCATTCCATCCAACATCTACGATACCTGATTCTGGAAGACCGGACAGGTGATTATTTTCAATCCGTGCTGGATATGGCGGATGGGTCCCTAATTGATTTGCAAGAACCCTCTGCGACGACAGGTGGAACATCTATAGCGCCGAACGATGCGGCAATGTTGTACAACGCACGTTTTCGTGATCCAGGCAATGGGAAGGAACTTCTTGAAAACCGACTGAGGACGTGGAATGGACAGACCAAAACTGTGGTTGATAGCGTTATTGGCACACTTTGGGCTCCAAACGGAAAGTGGTTTCTCGCAGCAAAGCGCGTTGGACGAGAAGGACAATCTGTTTTATGGGAACGCGCCCTCTTCGACAGACAGGGCAAGAAGATTTCTCTCCCATCGAAGCAGTTTTCAGTTTCCCGGTCGACCTGGTCTGAAGATGGACTGGTGCTGGCAATGTACCACCCATGGGATGCAATTGTTACTATCGTAGAATTCGACTGGACGAACGACATACCTCATGTCAAAAATCACACTACAGAGTCAGGATTCAACGGGCCATTCTTATGGTCGCCGAATGGCCAGCACCTCATTTACGTGAAGTACCATGATGATGGACATACTGCATTTGGGAACGACATCATGCTCACTGACCGTAGCTTGAGCATGCGTAAAGCGCTAATCGAACACGCCAACATTGAAGAAACTCCGATCACCTGGAGTCGTGAACACGGTTTGGTTACGCAGATTACAGGTAGGATTAACAGGTACCGGATAATACTATGAAAGAGATGTCCTCCGTTTGCCATCGTCCCGATTGCTTGCAACTCGAACTCGTTTTTGATAGATTGCTCTTCATGCGGATGGAGTCAGAGGAGTTTCCCGGATGAGTCGAGCGAGAAGTATCTGTGTGGTTGCGCTGGTCTTCCTCATCGCTCATCCCGTGCTTGCCGAGACCAACACGGTCTACAATTTTCTCCGAACGGACGTCAGCTCCCGCGCCGCGGGAATGGGAGGAAGTTTTGTGGGAGTTCTCGGCGATCCGACAACAATTTTCTACAACCCCGCCGGCCTCAGCACCATTTCGAACCCTATGGGTTCGGTTGGATTCTTCAAACACCTGCTTGATATCAACAGCGGCTACCTTGCCTATTCCCAGGAGATTCAGGACGCGGGATTTGTTGGAGGAAGTGTTCTCTATACCAGCTATGGCTCATTTGACAAAACGGATGAAGGGGGAAACAACCTCGGAACCTTCTCCGCGGGAGACCTGGCTGTTATCCTGGGCTATTCCAACCTGCTTGATGAGAATCTCCACTACGGGATTAACGTCAAGTACATCCACTCGTCGATCGATGAGTATTCTTCGTCAGGTGTGGCGGCCGATTTCGGAATTCTCTTCAACATACCAGAGAGCAGGTTTACTGTCGCGGCCAGCATTCTCAACGTAGGGACTCAACTCACGCAGTATGGCTCGATCGAAGAAGATCTCCCGCTTGACATCGTCGTCGGTGCTTCTGTCGTCCCGCGCGGGATTCCACTGTTGCTCCACGTTAGCTTCCACAAGCTGAATGCAAAAACAGAGGATTTCGGGGAGAGGTTCAGGTCATTCCGTGTTGGCGGCGAGTTCACTCTCGGTCCATCGTTTCAATTGCGTTTCGGCTACGACAACGAGAAGAGGACCGATCTGAAGGTTGGCAGTTCTGCCGGACTTGCGGGCTTTTCTGGCGGAGCGGGTATTACGGTCAGCGACTACCGACTCGATTATGCACTCTCCTCCCTCGGCAGTATCGGCGAGCTGCACAGGATCTCAATCGGCGCAACATTTTAGGTTTCACTCTTCCATCTTCACTGCTTTCATCCCCCACCCTATAGTACGGCTGTCACAAGAAGTCTGCTCACATAGAACAACAGCATCCCGCCAAAAACAAGCAACGGAAGAGTTCGTCGGTCTGACCTGTTGATCTCCGGAACGAGGTCACTCGCCCCTACGTAGATTGTCGCTCCGGCCGAAAAGGCAAACGCGAATCCGACAATCTGTTCGTTAATTCCCGCGAGCAGAAAAACACTCACAACCCCGAGCATCGTAGCCGCCCCGATTGCAGCCGACGCCAGCAGAGCAGTCCGTCTCCGGTGCTCGGCAACAAGCATGACCGTCGCAATCGTCAGTCCTTCCGGTATCTTATGCAGAAACACCGCCGCAAAAACCAGAAGGCCGAGACTGAAGTCAAACTGCATCCCCGCGGAAATGGCGAAGCCGTCAAAGAAAGCATGTATGAAAAGACCGGTGAATGTCGAATAGCTCGCCGCTTTGGATACCATGATATCTTTATGCCTCTCCTCGCCAAAGTGGAGATGGTGGACCACGGTGTGCTCAAAGAAATGAAGCACTCCGTAGCCAAGAAGCATAAAGAGGGCGGCTTCCTCGCCGACAACCTCGAGGCTGTCGGGAATCAACTCCACAAACGCAAGGGCCAGAAGAAAGCCCGCGCTCAACGCTAAGAGGGATTCCTGAATCCGTGACGGCCATTGTCGGCGGAGGACAACAAGGCTCCCTCCCAATATCTCGGCAAGGGCGGCAAGGAGGCCATATACAATGACCGTAAGCGTCATCTGACCACCACACTTCCTTGTTCAGTATTCATGATTCGATATTCAGTATTCACAAAGCTCTTCGCTTTGTTCAGTGCTATTGTTCTGCAAAAACAATTCTTCAATCGATATTCCCCCGCCTGACCGTCGTTGAACACCGACCGGCGGGCAGGTAATGTTCATTAATCATCATTCACGTGGCTCTTCACTCTGTACAAAGCGGCTGCTCATGGTGAATTGCGATTAATGAATAGAGAGTTGAGATTTTAGAAGTGGTGGTCTTTCAGCAGCCGGCTAATGAGTGAACGGCGTCTGAAGATACTTCTCTGCCTGCCGGTGCGAGTCGAGATACTCATCCATTTCGAGCACCTTCTCATACTGACGGACTGCCAGATCCCGCCGGGTTTGGAGGTCGTAGATTTTTCCGAGTTGAAGATTCGAGAGAATCATGAACGGTGATGGTCCCTCTACGTCAAGGGTGCGGCTCATTCGGTCACTTGACAGAAAATGCTCTGAGGCCTTCTCATAGTCTCTCTTGTGAAGTTCGCAGAGTCCCAGATAGTACTCTGCCTCCCGCTCAACCTTGGCATTATAACCCGGAAGTTTCCTCTGGACGCGACTGGAAATCTCCGCAAACACATTCTCCGCTTCCGGATAGTTGACCATGGAAACATAGCAACGGCCGACGTAGCGATGGAACAACATGTTGTTCGGATACCGCTCGTGCAATTCTCTTGCGAGGTTTAGTGCGGCCGAATAGTTCTTTTCATAGAGGTAGTTCAGCTGCATGAGAAAATATTTCGCCTCAACGTGCGCGTACTTTCCTTTTTCCGCTGCGATTTTGAGCTGGCTGATGCCGGCGGCCTTGTCTCCTGGCGGAATGAAGAGAACCATGGGTTTTGCCGCAGGGTAGCGCTCCGGAATCACTTCCGCATAGTAATTGTAGATTCCCGTACCCAGGTAGACATCAAAATTTGTCGAATCTGCCGCAAATGCGTCAGTGACCAGCGGAAGCGCTCTCCGCCCGGCATTGGCTGCGGCCAGCCAGTCATCCCTGTGGAAACGCAGGCGGCCGCTGAACCCCAGCGCTCCACCTTTGAAGAACCGAGCAGTCACATCATTCTCGTTCTGCTCGAGCAGTTCATCACAAAGATCGATCACCTAGTCCAATGAATCAAGAAACCGCTCGTCGTACCGGGTATCATCCATATCCAGCATGATCCGCCACCAGTCAACCATTGCGAGAAAGAAATGACCGGCGGGGTGGCGCGGATGAGAGAGAATCAGCTCGTGGAAGACAGAATCGGCGGATTGGAACTCAAGGTTATACACACGATCAATCCCGAACCTTGCCTTCTGTTCGAACTCCGTATCAACCGCTTCGCCATCAGCAGCCTTCGCGAACGTCAGCAGGAGAAGCACCGGAAGAAGCTCCCATTTCACGGAAGTCTCTCCTGCACCGCAATGGGTGGCAATGAAAGGTCTTCAATCGAGTCCAGCGTGACAATCCCCGGAACCGGCTCGAAGTGTTTCGCCTTGAGGACATAGAACGTACAGCTGACGACGGCCACCGTTGCCAGTGCGCCTCCCTCGGGGCCGAAAGCACCACCTGTCAGCCACTCCGGCCCGGTGACTACGGTACCAAAGAGCTTGAACTCTGCAAACTCGATTCCGCTGGTGGGAAAGGAAAAAATGGTTGTCTGCGAAAAATTCCAGCCAAAATGGAGTCCGAACGGAAGCCAGAGCCCTTTGGTCTTCAGGTAAGCAAAGGAGAGCCAGATGGCGGCAAGGCCAATATTGATGATGCCAAATGTAGAGGTGTTGGGATTTGTTAGGTGAGAGACAGAGAACAGCGCCGCCATGAGAACGACAGCGGGAAGAAGTGAAACTCCCTGGATCAGTGTTTGAAACGGATATCCTCTGAAGACCACCTCTTCCAGCATGGCGCTCGCTGCGAACATGATCATCGACGAAAGAATGATCCCAAGGGCATCCGTGGGTTCCAGGATGAAAGAATCGACCTGGATAAATCCTGAGACAAACAGGACAAGAAAAACAGAAGCCATCATCAGGAACCCGAGCAGGATCCCCCATGCACACTCTTTCATCGCGCGTGCATGCAGCCAGAGACCGACTGCCGCGAATGGCTTGCGGTTCAGCCAACGAGTGACAATGAACGATGCAAGGAGAGTACCAATCAGAGCGAAGACGGGCCCGATCAGCCCTGGGAGCCGGGCGAAACCAGCTTCCTCCAGCCACGAGTCAAACCATCTGAGTGGCCACGTGAAAGCCATCACGAACGTTGCAGCAAGCAGAACAAACGCCAGGATTTTCCAGCCCGGGCGCAGTTCGTCATGCCTGTTCAGGAATATGCCCTTCAACTGCTCAAAACCTTCGTCTGAGGCCAGTTGATTCTCTGTCCATCACCGTGCCGGGCACCCGGTGATCGACGCGCAGGATTCCATTGAAAGCCCGATCTCAGTGCAAACGGAATGCCGGGAACTCTCTGAAGGGAAACATTGATAATGACTTCTCGGTCCGGAAAGACGCGGTTTGGAGTAATCGTGACATGGAGTCTTCCGTAGAGCAATTCACCGGGAGCGTCTCCCTGGATTTGAATGTAGTAGATTCTGTTGTGTCTCACAAGGGCGGAGTCTTCGACGAATGTACTGCTGTCAGGAAACGTCGATCGCGGAAAATCCAGATTTGCCGAAGAATCTGAAACAGTGGAAAATTTTGTTTGCCGTAACCCAACCTGGAACAAATGCGCTCCCCAAAGAGAAAGAGGAAACTCGACGACACCATTGCTTCCATGAAGGAGAATATCCATCCCCATGGTAATATTCGTATCAGACAGTGTAACGGGCAAGGCCATCGGTTCTCTCGTTTGAGATCCGGCGCTGAATGCCGATAGACGGGTAGGAGCCTGATTGAAATATTCAGTCACAATAACATTGAACTCAAAACGTTCCGCCGGTGCCCAGGTAATGAATGCAGGGTCACTCCGCGGACCGTCGGACTGATAGGAATGGACGGTAAAGAGGGTCGGACCCTGTGGAAGCGACTCAGCAAGATAGCCGAGTTCCGTCTTCGGGACACTGTCCTCCACTCCACCGATCACCACGATGTATCCCAGAAAGGTGGGGTCATCGGCCCCAATCCCGGGCTGCCAGTGCAAGGTGACAGAGCTGCCGGTTTGCGACACAGCGCTGAGATTCTGGGGAGGTCCAAATGTGACTGCATATACGGGGGAATCAATGTGCTCACCGCATCCGGCACCCATAAGGGCAACCAATACCGTGATACAAGCCAAGAAGCTCCGTTTCATAAGTCCCCGGTCGTTGTTGTACTAATCACTTACAATATATGAATGCTGACCGGCTTTTCAAAAGGAGGGGAAGCAGGTCGTCAACTGTTCTTTGTCGTTTTTCCGCCGTGCATAGACGTACGGTATTTCGCTTAGATCCATCGGATGATCAACGTACCTCCATTTTACTCTATTTGACTGATTGTGACTTTGTGTTGGTTCCGCTATCGTGAAGACAGTTCGTCTCAATTGAAACTCTCCCCGTATTGAATCGTGAAGGTTGATCATCCGGATGGGCGCTCTCCTATTCTTCTTGAAGGAACCCTGACTACAGCGGAGCACGGGAGAGCGTTACGGTCTGGAACGCTTGTCAGCAGTCACGCGGGCCTGCAAATGAACCTGCTCTCAGTCACAAAAGAGCATGATTGTAAAACTTGGCAGTCCGAATCCTTGTGAGTTGTCTCTCATTGATCTATATTTCAAGCGGAGACCTTCCCCCATCCTCTACTCCTCAGAAGACTATGCAGACCTCGTGGATCCACCACCATCTTCACGGAGGTTGTGGTGGTCACACTCAATCCAACCAAATATCACCGTAAACAAATGGAGGACCTTATGAAGAAGCTATTCGTCACATTCTCGTTAGCGCTCTTCTCCGGGCTGCTCGTGATGAGTTGCCAGGATAACCAGGAGACAATTCAAGGCCCCTCTGCTTCAAGCGAGGAGAAGATGGCGCTAGAAGGGTCTATGCTCTTGAGAGGGGATTGCTGCATGATAAACGGAAGCATAAACAAGAACTTCAATGGAACTGATATCACAGGCACTGGAACAAATCCCGGGGTGTGGTTCAATTCCAACTTCACAATCACCGGAACTATGGTTGCTGGAAAGAAGGTGCGACTGATGAACTCAGTTGTCACAATCAATGGTGTTCCTTACCCTGTGCCTGATGCGGTGATCAGGTTTGCGGACGTTGATTGTGCAACGACAACATTCCTGAACGGTCGCTGGATGACGACAGTGCCCGTCGACGGCGATGATGAGATTTTCCTCTCTGGCTCGTATGTGGGATTTCCCGACGGGTTGCCTGGTGGAGCAGAAGTATCATGGGCTGGCACAATCGGCACCGACCAACCCGGCGTTTGCATAAAGTGGAAATGGGGAGCGGCAGCCTATACAGGGTTCCCTGAGGA
>DAIPLH010000423.1:0-2911 GCA_036769325.1 Bacteroidota bacterium | reverse complement strand
GGCGCGGCGTTTTCTTCGGTATTCGTGAAGCCTGCGATAACGAGGAGGACATGAAGCGCCTTGGATTGTCACGGGGCCTTGAGGGCAAACGGGTCATTGTTCAGGGACTTGGAAACGTCGGCTATTACACCGCGAAGTTCCTCCAGGACGCGGGTTGTACCATTATTGCTCTTGCTGAGTATGACGGCGCAATTCACAATCCCGCAGGGCTCGATGTCGACGCGGTGAGCAAACATCGGAAGGACACCAAGACGATTCTGAATTTCCCCGGTGCGAAAAACATCCCCAAAACTCTTGACGCCCTTGAGCTGGAATGTGACATCCTTGTGCCCGCAGCGCTTGAGAAGCAGATCACCGGCGCAAACGCCGCCCGAATCAAGGCAAAGATTATTGGTGAAGGAGCAAATGGCCCTACGACGCCGGAAGCAGAAGAGATTCTCCTGAAGAAGGGAATTCTTGTTCTTCCGGACATCTACCTGAATGCGGGCGGGGTAACAGTCTCTTACTTCGAATGGCTCAAGAATATCCAACATGTCCGCATGGGAAGACTGGGGAAACGGTTCGTTCAGACTTCATCAGCGCAGATCGTCACCACGATCGAAAATGCGACTGGCAGAACTCTCTCGGAAACAGAACGCAATGCAATCGCCCGCGGACCGGATGAAATCGATCTGGTCAACTCAGGCCTCGAAGATACCATGATCAATGCATATCATGAAGTGCATGAGATTTGGAAGAACACGCCGGGCACAGGACTTCGGACGGCGGCCTTTATCAGCGCCATTAACAAAGTGGCTGCATCATATCTCGAACTGGGCATTTTCCCCTGACCGGGGACTCAGACGGGAGAGCATTCCGTTTCCATTACTGCGAAAAGGAAGAGTGAAATGTACATGCCAGGCTATCTCACAAGTTTCATTCAGGAAGTAAAGACAAGAAATCCGGGAGAATTGGAATTTCACCAGGCCGTAGAGGAAGTTGTTGAGTCGCTCTCCCTGGTCCTCGAACGCTATCCGGAATACCGCAACAACAGAATTCTCGAGAGAATGGTTGAACCCGAACGGGCAATCTCATTCCGCGTCCCCTGGATGGACGACCAGGGTGAAATCCATGTGAACCGTGGTTACAGGATTGAAATGAACAGCGCCATCGGTCCTTATAAGGGGGGACTCCGCTTCCATCCTTCCGTGAACCTCGGGATCCTCAAGTTCCTCGCATTTGAGCAGGTGTTCAAGAACAGTCTGACCACCTTACCGATGGGCGGAGGCAAAGGAGGAACTGATTTTGATCCAAAGGGGAAGAGCGACAACGAGGTGATGCGTTTTTGTCAAAGCTTCATGTCTGAACTCTTTCGTCACATTGGCCCGAACACTGACGTCCCGGCGGGCGACATCGGGGTCGGCGGAAGGGAAATTGGCTATATGTTCGGCCAATACAAGAAGCTTCGTAATGAATTCACAGGTGTGCTCACCGGAAAAGGACTCAGTTGGGGTGGCTCATTCATACGCCCGGAGGCAACCGGATACGGTGCGGTCTACGTTGCTGCAGAGATGCTGGCCACCCGCGGACAGACCTTTGAGGGAAAAGTCTGCCTCGTTTCGGGAAGCAGCAACGTTGCGCAATACACCATTGAAAAAATTCTCCAGCTCGGCGGAAAAGCTGTCACCCTTTCGGATTCGGCCGGCTACATCTATGATGAAAGTGGTATTGATTCGAAGAAACTTGCTTTCGTCATGGATCTCAAGAACAACCGGAGAGGCCGTATCAAGGAATACACAGAAGTGTACAAAGAGGCCATTTACATTCCGCTCGACCAGACGTCAGATCAAAACCCCCTGTGGAATCACAAGGCACAGTGTGCTTTTCCCAGCGCAACCCAGAATGAGATTTCGAGCAAGGACGCAGAGAACCTCCTTCGGAATGGAGTCTACGTGGTGGCAGAGGGAGCAAACATGCCAACGACCAAGGAAGGGGTCAAGCAGTTTCTGGATGCCGGGATCCTGTACGGACCCGGGAAGGCAGCAAATGCTGGCGGCGTAGCAACCTCCGGACTGGAGATGTCGCAGAACAGCCAGCGCATGACCTGGAGCCAGGACGAGGTGGACAAACGTCTTTACGAAATCATGAAAAGCATTCACAAGACCTGTGTAGAAGCTGCTGAACGATTCGGGACACCTGGCAACTATGTGAACGGCGCCAACATCGGAGGCTTCCTCAAGGTGGCCGATGCCATGATGGACCAGGGGCTTGTCTGATCTCCGGACCCCTGTCGGAACCACAACGGAGCGGCCAACGTCGCTCCGTTTTTTGTTCATAGCAGCTTCTTGCACCCAATGAACAGCCACATCTTATGAAACCGCCGCAACAACCCAAGCCGGAATTCGACCCATTCTGGGTCGAGCAACGATATGGTGGTCGCTTTCAGGCGTTCCAGAATCTTATGCCCTGGCGGGTGCGCGATGTCCTCATCGTCTCAAGTCTGTATGACCTTTATCTCTTCGAGGAGGAAGGGAGACTCTATGAGCTCATCCGGAATGAATACCAGGACCTCTATCTCAGTCACTTCCCCGAATTCACCCGCGTGTCAAGCGGCAAGGAAGCGCTCGCGCTCCTGGAGACAGGAAGACACTTCGACCTCATCATCACCACCCTTCATATCGATGACATGAGTGTCCTGAAACTCGGCCGAGAGGTTCGTGAGGCAGGATTTGGGACAAATATCATCCTGCTGGCTTTCGACGAAAGCGAGCTCAAGGACATCCGCACGAGGCGCGAAGCATCCGTTATCGACAGGATGTTCATCTGGCAGGGTGATTTCCGGCTCATCGTCGCCATCATCAAGGAACTGGAGGACCGCAAGAATGTGCAGCACGACACGGTTGGTATCGTTGAAGTACGTCCGTGCCACGCG
>DAIPLH010000422.1:0-2915 GCA_036769325.1 Bacteroidota bacterium | reverse complement strand
TCAGAGTCGGAAAGAAGAATCGTGTTGCGCGCCGACTTGCTCATTTTGCGGTCGGGACCATCGAGTCCAGGGAGTCTGGCAAACGTCGTCAATCGGGCTTCTGGTTCGGGAAAAACCATCCCATATTGATTGTTGAATCGCCGTGCAATCTCCCGCGCAATTTCCACGTGGGGAACCTGGTCTTCCCCGACCGGAACCAGTTCGCCTTTGTAAAGGAGGATATCGGCCGCCTGAAGGACAGGATATCCGAGGTGTCCGTAGCTCACGTTCTCGATTGCAAGGTCACGAACCTGATCCTTCACGGCGGGATTCCGTTCCAGCCGGGCGGCGGTGATCAGCATCGAGAAAATCAGATGCAGCTCGGCGTGTTCCTTGATCTGGGATTGCCGGAAAACCGGGCTTATTGAAGGGTCAACCCCCGCAGCAAGCCAATCAACGAGCATCTCGATCGAGTTCTGATGAATTTCGGAGGAATCCAGATTGGTCGTAAGGGCATGGTAGTCCGCGATCAGGTGGTAATTATCGAACTCGTTTTGTAACGCAACCCAGTTTTCGAGCGCCCCCACCAGATGGCCGAGATGAAGCTTCCCCGTAGGCCGCATTCCACTGAGGATCCTGCGTTTTCGGCTCAAATCAGAGCTGACCAGAAATCAGATGGTTCAGGAGCATTTCGGTTGTCTTTAAGCGATCTCTTGCGATCACGGCAACAGCACCTAGTGCAGAAAGAGGTACGGTTTCCAGCGATCGTCCATGGAACCAACATAGTGGCTTATGAACGTGACGTGGTTCGGCCTCATCGGCCTTCGCCGCAAAGGCATCCGGGATTCATCAGGCGTGCCATCCCCTTTCCTGTTGTTGCAGGCCACACATGCCGTTACCAGATTCTCCCAGGTTTCGTCGCCCCCTCTTGACAAAGGAAAAACATGGTCAACGGTGAGGGCAACATCTCCTCTCCCACAATACTGGCATCTGTGTCCATCCCTTCGGAGGATGTTTTTTCTCGACAGGATGATCTTCTTGTAGGGGACCCTGACATAGACCGAAAGCCTGACAATACTAGGGAACGGATAAGAAGACGACACGGAGTGAACCTTTATGCCTTCTTTTTCAGCAATAAGTTCGGCTTTCCCGAGATACAGAAGAATAATGGCTTTTCGGACATTGATGACACTCATCGGTTCATAATTCTGATTCAGAATCAGAACCTTGGCATTCATCCTGCCAAGTCCATTCTGCGGACGTGAAACGGTACTGAAGTCGTTGACCCTCCTTTCCGGGTTAGAGCAGCAAGGAAAATATACTACTCGCTCCAGCAATTGTCAAGAAATTACCCGGCAAACGAAAGGCCCCGGAGTGTTTTCCGGGGCCCGAGACACTGCGAACGTCCGTTCGGTCTAACTTCCCTGCACCTGCACAGCAGCATAGTATGCAGAACCATCAGGGCGCTTCATGCGGAAGAGGATGGAATCCCCCGACCGTCGCGAGTCGACTATCCGACGAACATCCGATGCGGAGCGGACGGCCTGGCGGTCCACCTCCAGAATCGCATCATTCGCCCCAATCTGACGATTGAACGCCTCGCCGTATTGCTTGACGTCCGAGACAATGACACCGGTCTCCACGTCAAATGCTTTCTTTTCGGCGGACGTCATGTCCCTGACGGTGAGGCCCAAACCTTCAAGATTGACCGTTGACGGGGATTCCCTGTCCCGGTTCTCCGATTCTTCCCGGTTGGTTGCCTGCACAATCGAGGGATCCGCTTCGCGCGCTTTCAGTGTCACCTTCTTTTCGATAGTCTTCTCATCACGGAAAATCTTGAGAGTTACCACGTCGCCCGGATGCCTCGTGGCAATATGACGCTGGAGCTGATTCGGTTGGTCCACTTCAACACCGTCAACTGTCAGGATGACGTCAGCGGCCTTGAGTCCTGCCTCTTCCCCCGCACCATCTTCAACGAGCGATTGCACAAATACCCCGCGCGCCTTACCCAGGCCGATGGCATCCGCCATAGTCTGATCCACAGACTGGATGCTGACTCCGATGTAACCTCGCCGCACTTTGCCTTCCTTGATGAGGTCTGTAGCAACGGTTTTCAGAAGGTTAACCGGAACCGCGAATCCATATCCCTGATAGCGTGCATTTGTTGTTGCGATGGCTGTGTTGATCCCAATGACCTCGCCCCTCATGTTCACCAGAGCTCCGCCACTGTTTCCAGGGTTGATGGCCGCGTCGGTTTGAATGAAGTCCTCAATACCGTACGAGTCTTCGATGATCCTGATATTTCTCCCAAGGGCACTGACAATCCCTGCGGTCACCGTTGAAGTGAGTCCAAGAGGGTTTCCGATTGCGAGGACCCATTCACCGACCTGAACCTGATCTGAATTCCCGAGCGCTGCAACAGGAAGGTTTGCTGCATCGATCTTAATAACCGCGAGATCCGTCGTGGGATCCGTTCCAACCAGTCGAGCCTTGTATCGGGACTTGTCGGATAAAACGACTTCTATCCCCTCCTCAGCGGCTTCGCCCACGACATGATTGTTGGTGGCAATGTAGCCCTCAGAACTGATGATGACTCCTGAGCCGGCTCCCTGTGAAGGGCCCTGTTCGGGCATCCGGAAATCCGGTCCAAAGAAATGGAAAAAATCCCGCGGGACTTCCCGTTCATTGGCCGGGGCTTTGGTGACAACTGTGATTGCAACTACGGCGGGCGTCGCTGCCTTCGAAACTTCGATGAAAGAACTGTTCAGACTTTGCAAATCCGTCTGGACACTGGAAACAGGAACAGGTCCTCCAAGCTTGACGTCCTCCGATCCGGCCCAACCCGGATTCACACCACCACTGAAATTTGTGACGATCAGCGATCCAACAATGATGCCAACACTGATCAACACGAGGGATGCTACCACCGGCTTCTT